>NZ_QUAJ01000046.1 GCF_003391055.1 Psychrilyobacter piezotolerans | reverse complement strand
TTTATATACATTTTTTTATTCATTTATTTCCTAAAAGTAATTTTTCCTCTAAAAATTCTTTACCACCCAACTAAACTTCTTCTTTTTTACAAATATTCAAATTTATAATTTCCTAGATAATAAAAAAGATGACTCCTGATACAGAAATCATCTTTAATACTCTCTCCCTAAGAGTTTTTACTTTTTAATCGAAGTTTATAGTCGTCCTACTAAAAGCCTCTTTCCCTTTATCGAGAAGAGGGGAAACTACACTTTCCCTATGTCTTTCCTGCAATAGAGCCCCTCAAAATTTATTTTATCCATAGAACTATATGTATTTTTACAAGCAGTTTCTAAATTTTCTCCTAAACTCACTATATTTATTACACGTCCGCCACTGGTCAGGAATTTATCCTTTTCCAATTTAGCCCCTGCAATAAACACCAGATCATCTACATCTGAAATACCTGTTATCTCATATCCCTTATTATAATTTTCAGGATATCCCCCAGACACTCCTACAACGCAGCAGGCAGAAGCATCCTTCCAGCTCATCTGAACTTTATCCAAATTCCCCTCTATGCACATCTCTAAAATTTCCAAAAAGTCATTTTCCATCAATGGCAACACAGCTTGAGTTTCAGGATCTCCCAGTCTCATATTATATTCCAGGGAGTATACTCCTTTTTCCGTTATCATCAACCCGAAGAATATAACTCCGTTAAACTTCATTTTTTCTGCCTTCAATCCTTCTAAGGTGGGAGTCATAATGTCATCGATAAAATCTTTCATTATTTCAGATGTTACATATGGATTAGGAGCTATTACTCCCATTCCCCCTGTATTTAATCCTGTTTCTCCTTCACCGATCTTTTTATGATCCTTGGCAGATATAAATGGTACTATGGTATTACCATCGGTGATGGACAGGATCGAAGCTTCTACCCCTGTGAGAAATTCTTCTATAACTATTTCAGATCCAGCCTCACTGAATTTATGATCTAACAGCATATCTTTCACTGCTTCCACTGCTTCATCTTTATTTTGAGCTATAATTACACCCTTTCCTGCAGCCAAACCACTGGCTTTTACCACAGTAGGATATTCTATCTCATCCAGATATTTTACAGCACTGTCATAATCGGTAAAGATCTCATAGGCAGCTGTTTTTACCCCGTATTTTTTCATAAAGTCCTTGGAATAGGCCTTACTGCCCTCTAAAATTGCAGATTTTTTATCAGGACCAAAGACAGTCAGTCCTTTTTCTTCAAATTTATCTACTATCCCTTCTACCAACAGCTCCTCAGATCCCACCATGGTAAGTCCTATCTTATTCTTTCCTGCAAATTCTACCATCTCTTCAATATCAGATAGGTCTATATTTTCACATCTGTCCAATAATTCAGTCCCTGCATTTCCTGGTGCTACATATATTTTTTCTACCTTATTGTTTTGAGCAAATTTCCATGCAATAGCATGTTCACGACCGCCACTACCTATAATTAAAATTTTCATAATTTACTCCTTTATTTCAAATATTAAAATCATACAACTTTTAAATACTCTCTCCTTTATTTAGAGGTTAATGACTATGAAACTTAATTTTTAATGCTTAAAATGTCTTATCCCTGTAAGTACCATAGATATCCCATGTTCATTACATGCATCTATGGATTCTTGATCTCTCATAGATCCGCCAGGCTGGGCTATTGCACCAATTTTTGCTGTCGCACATGCATCTACTACATCTCTAAATGGGAAAAATGCATCTGATGCTAAGATTGCCCCGTCTCCGGCTCTTTCAATGGCTTGTTTTGTAGCCCATATTCTGTTGGTTTCCCCAGTTCCTATTCCCTTAGCCATCCCATCTTTTACAACTACTATGGCATTGGATTTCACATGTTTTACCACCTTCATTCCAAATACTAGGTCTGTCATCTCCAATTCTGTAGGAGATTTTTCAGTTACTACCTTAAAATCATCGGAGAATGCTGTATCTCTATCCTGCACTAAGATACCACCATCTACCTTTACATACTCTACCTTATCACATGGTTTTTGATATGCTTTTATGATTCTTAAATTCTTCTTTGTCTTTAATATCGTCAATGCTTCCTCTGTAAAATCAGGAGCTATTACTATTTCCAAAAATGTTTTCTTTAATTCCTCAGCAGTTTTACCATCTACTTTTTTATTCAGTGCTACTATCCCGCCAAATATAGAAATAGGATCACAGTTATAAGCCTTCATATATGCATCATAGACATTCTCTGCAATTCCTACCCCGCAAGGTGTTGAATGTTTTAACCCGCAGCAGGCAGGAACTTCAAATTCATTGGCTACCTTCCATGCTACATCCATATCTCTTATATTATTAAAAGATAATTCCTTTCCATTTAATTGTTCAAAATCTTTCATAGCTCCATTTTCAGTTGTAGACACATAGTAAGCAGATTTTTGATGGGGATTTTCACCATATCTCAGATCCATCTTTTTTACATATGATGTACTCAGGTATTCCGGCATCTCTCCCTCTAACAAGAAATTAGATATAGCTGCGTCATAGGCTGATGTCAGGTTAAATACTTTTCCTGCCAGTCTCTTCTTAGTCTCGAAAGTTACCTTTCCTGCTTCCATCTCTTCCTTTACCACATCATAATCAGAAGTATTGGAAATTACCACTACATCTTTAAATGATTTAGCAGCAGACCGGAGCATTGTAGGCCCGCCGATATCTATGAACTCTACCTTGGCTTCAAAGGAGATATCATTTTGTACCTCTTTAAAAAATGGATATAAATTAACTATTACCATATCTATTGGAGTTATGTTTCTTTCTTCTAAAGTCTTCATATGCTCTTCATTATTTCTAACTGCCAGGATCCCTCCATGGATAATTGGGTGTAAAGTTTTTACCCTTCCATCCAGCATCTCTTCTGCCTGGGTTACTTCTGCCACATCTAATACGGCTATATTATTTTCCTTCAGATGTCTGTATGTTCCACCTGTAGAGATTATCTCCACCCCTTGTGAGATTAAAAAATTTGCAAATTCCACTATTCCTGTTTTATCAAAAACCGATATCAATGCTCTTTTCACTTATATATCCTCCTGAAATATTTCAACTCTTTCCTTGTTATCGTTTTATTTATAAGAAGGAGTAGTTTTATTTTTTAACTTAATTTTTTTACTAGTAAACTTATGGCCTTGGGCAATAATTTATGCTCTTCCATCAATACTTTTTTCTGTAAAGTTTCCGCTGTATCTTCTGCTTCCACCTTTACTTTTCTTTGTTCTATTATCTCCCCTGTATCTACACCTGCATCCACATAGTGAACTGTGCAGCCGGATTCATTTTCTTTGGCCTCTATGACGGCTTTATGAATTCTAATCCCAAACATTCCAGGTCCGCCAAATTTAGGCAGTAGGGAAGGGTGGATATTTATTATCCTCCCCCTCCTGTTATTTATAAAATTTTCATCCAGGATCGATAGAAAACCTGCTAAAACTACTAAGTCTACACGATCTCCTAAATACTCATCTATTTTTTTAGATATATCTTTTTTTAATATTTTTCTATCAAATATTTTTGTTTCTATATGATTATTTTCAGCTCTCTCAATTCCATAACATTCCCTGTCTGCTATAACACAGGAGATTTCATATTCTGCTTTTGAGGTAGAAATAGTATCAATTATAGATTGCAGGTTACTTCCGCCGCCAGAGATCAAAACTGCTATCTTAAACATATTCCATTATCTCCTCTGGATATAGTTCCTATCTCATAGGGAGCCTCTCCTAATTCTTCCAAAGTTTTAATTATTGCATCTTTTTCACTGGGATTAGCAATTATTATAAATCCTACACCCATGTTAAATGTTCCCCACATCTCTGATTCATCTACTCCCAGTGACATCAGGTGTTTAAAGATAGGCAGTATCTTTACTGCTGATTTATCCACCACAGCTTCTAATCCTGCAGGTATTACTCTGGGTAAATTTTCAATTATTCCCCCACCGGTAATATGTGCCAGACCGTTTACCCTATGCTTTTTAATAAGTTCTAATATAGGTTTTACATATATTCTTGTAGGAGTAAGGAGTTCCTCTCCTATTGTTTTATCGCCATATTCTGCATCATAGTCGGTTACTAATTTTCTTACCAGTGAAAAGCCGTTACTGTGCACCCCTGATGAAGGTAATGCTATGATTGTATCTCCCTCTTCTATCTTCGATCCGTCTATAAGGTCTTCTTTTTCCACTACTCCCACTGTAAATCCAGCTATATCATAGTCCCCATCCTTATAAAATCCTGGCATCTCTGCTGTCTCTCCCCCTACCAAGGCTGCATCTGACTGTAAACATCCTTCCGTTATCCCGCTTACAAGTGTCGCCGCGATACCTGCATCTAACTTCCCGCAAGCCATATAATCCAAGAAAAATAATGGTTTAGCTCCATGACATAGTACATCGTTTACACACATAGCCACACAGTCAATTCCTACAGTATCATAGGTTTTGGTTTTAAATGCTATCTCCAGTTTAGTTCCAACCCCGTCTGTTCCCGATACCAATATTGGATCTTTCATCTGTCCCAATTGATACATTGCACCAAAACTGCCTAAACCGGTAAGTACATTTTTATTATGTGTTTTTTTTACTAAATCCTTCATAAGCCCTACTGACTTATATCCCTCTTCCTTATTTACTCCTGCATCTTTATATGAAATTGTTGACATCACAGCCTCCTGATATTATTATTTAATCTACTTTATTTTGACCCTTTTTTTATTCTACCTATTATTCTAGCTTTGTCTCTCACTACCAGGGAGAGACATAAAAAGGAGAGGGTCTGTCTCTTACATATTTGCTACTGTAGACATGGGATATATTCCGTTAAAACATCCCATACAGAAATTTTTACTTCCCAGGGTATTTGTTAAATTATCCAGTTTTAAAAAATCCAGACTGTCTGCACCGATATATTCACAGATATCTTCTACAGACATCTCGGCAGCTAAAAGTTCCTTTCTATATGCTATATCTACCCCAAAATAACACGGATGCATCACTGCCGGGCTGGCAGATCTAAAGTGAACCTCTGTCGCTCCTGCTCCCCTCAGCATCTCTATTAATTTTTTACTTGTGGTTCCACGAACCAATGAATCATCTATTACTACAACTCTTTTCCCCTCTATCATAGATCTAATAGGATTTAATTTAACCCTTACAGCTCTTTCACGAAGCTCCTGGGAGGGTTTTATAAATGTCCTTCCAATATATTTATTTTTTACTAAACCTGTCACAAATGGTATCCCTGAGGCTATTGCATATCCTTGGGCTGCGGGCAATCCAGAATCTGGAACACCTATTACGATGTCCGCTTCTACCTTCCCCTGTTCCCAGAGTTTTACCCCTGTTTCGTACCTGCTTTTATATACGTCCAATCCATCTATCACAGAGTCCGGTCTGGCAAAATAAATATGTTCAAAAGAACACGGTGCCTTATGAGATTGTTCATTATAGTTGATGGCTTCTACACCATCTTCATCTATTATTACTATCTCCCCTGCATTTATATCTCTGATTAATTCTGCCCCTACCGAGTCTAAAGCACAAGATTCAGAAGCTAATACAATACTTCCATCCTCTAACTTCCCCATACAGAGTGGTCTGATTCCATAGGGATCTCTTATCCCAATCAATTTATTTTGTACAGCTATCACCAGGGCAAAAGAACCTTTAATAGCTGATATGGTATCTACCAATGTTGATTTCAGACCATTTTTAGATCTTCTTGCAATCATATTTAAGATTACTTCTGAATCGGTAGTAGTTTGAAACACTACTCCTGCATCCTCTAATAATTCCCTGATTATCTTAGGATTAATAAGATTTCCGTTATGAGCTATAGCTATATTCCCTAATTTACAATGACTTTGTAATGGCTGGGCATTCTCCTCACAAGAACCTCCTGCTGTAGAATATCTCACATGACCAATCCCTACATTTCCAACAGCTTCTTTTAACGTCGTTTCAGAAAATACATCTGAAACCAGCCCCATTCCTTTAAAAGTTTTAATTTTCTCATCCTTAGAGATACTCATTCCGGCACTTTCCTGTCCCCTATGTTGCAGTGCACATAATCCATAGTAGATCAGTCCGGCTATATCCTTTTTATCTTCCTTAGAATATATTCCGAATACTCCACATTCCTCTTCCATCTTTTCTGATTCATTGTATACAACCATTATTTTGCTCCTAGTCTTTTTAATATCTCGATGTACGCTTCCTCTATACTCCCCAAATCTCTTCTGAATCTGTCTTTATCTAGTTTTTGTCCTGTAGCCTTATCCCATAATCTGCATGTATCCGGTGAAATTTCATCGGCTAAAACTATCTCTCCAGCAGCATTTTTTCCAAATTCAATTTTGAAATCCACCAGATCAATTCCTTCATCTCCAAAGGCTTTCAATAATAGAGTATTGATCTTTCCAGTGATCTCATAGATCTTTTTTAATTCATCATATGTGGCTAATCCCATGGCTACTGCATGGTGATCGTTGATAAGGGGATCACCAAATGCATCATTTTTATAGCAGATTTCAAAGATGGTATTTTCAGGTTTAGTTCCCTCCTCAATTCCTACTCTTTTAGCCATAGATCCAGCTATTATATTTCTTACTATTACTTCCAATGGAAATATCTCCAGTTTCTCACATAACTGATCTCTATCATTTAATTTCCCCTTAAAATGAGTTCTTATACCGTTTTTTTCTAAGTTTTCAAATAAGATAGTTGTGATCTCATTATTTATTACTCCCTTATTAGAGATAGTCCCCTTCTTTTCCCCATTTCCAGCAGTAGCATCATCTTTATAGTGAATAATTACCAAGTTTTCATTGTCCGTAGCATATATTTGTTTAGCCTTACCTTCATATATAAATTCTCTCTTTTCCATCTTCACCCTCCGATTTATTCAAATTAAATTTTTTATTCTGAATCACACAAATCCTATATGATTCAATCTATTATGTACGCCGTAGATACAAGGTCTACTAATTCTTAGCTAACAACTTTTTTATAGCTCTACTCCATTTTCATTATCTATAATAAAATTCTTCTTCATATTTTCTCTAAATTTTACCAGTTTTTCTTGAACTTCAGGATATTTCAGTGCTAATATCTGTACCACTAACATCCCTGCATTGTAAGAGTTATTGATTCCAACTGTAGCTACTGGGATAGATTTTGGCATCTGTACAATTGACAACAGTGCATCCATCCCGTCCAATGCTGCTCTGATAGGTACTCCCACAACTGGTAATATCGTTTTAGAAGCTATTACTCCAGGCAGGTGTGCTGCTAATCCTGCCCCTGCTATTATAGCTTGGGTATCTTCCATTTCCAACCTTTTTAATGTTTCTACTAATTTTTCCGGCACCCTGTGAGCCGATAATACATGAGCTTCAAATTCAATTCCAAATTCCCTCAGGCAATTTGCTGCCCCTTTCATGACATCTGTATCTGATTTACTTCCAAATATAATAGCTACCTTCATAATTTCTCTCCCTTTGTCTAAAATTTTTTTTATTCATCAATACCGGTCTTTATTTAATATATTTATTATCTATTTCTAAAATAATTCACACCATTTCTAAAAATATTTTGTTCCTTATCTCCTATGATGTTTTTATATAAATTTTCTCCTGTTCTCTCTGAATGTCCCATCTTACCGAAGATCCTTCCATCTTTAGAGGTTATTCCCTCGATGGCATAGACAGATCCATTTGGATTATATTCCCCGTGATTAGTTGGATTCCCGTCTAAGTCTACATATTGAGTAGCTATCTGTCCATTCTCAATTAATTCCTTTAATTTTTCTTCTCCTACAACAAATTTCCCTTCCCCGTGAGATACAGCTATCTGATGTTTTGTTCCTGCTGCAATGTCACTGAGCCATGGTGATTTATTTGAGACAACCTTAGTAGTTACAATTTTTGATATATGTCTGTTGATATCGTTATAAGTCAATGTAGGAGATTTTTCATCCAGGTCACCGATTATTCCATTAGGTAGGAGCCCTGATTTTACAAGGGCTTGGAACCCATTACATATTCCCAAGATCAATCCGTCCCTGCCTAATAATCTCTCTACTGCACCCTTTATCTTTTCATTTCTCAGGATAGTTGCTATAAATTTAGCCGATCCCTCCGGTTCATCTCCTGCTGAGAATCCTCCTGGCAGCATTAAGATTTCACAGTTATCTATATGATTTGCCATCTCATCTATTGATCTAGTGATATGATCCATAGTTAAGTTTCTAAATGTCATTGTAAATGGCAGTGCTCCTTCCTTAGCAAAAGCTTTCATTGAATCATATTCACAGTTAGTTCCTGGGAAGGCTGGTACAAATACTCTTGGATTTTCTATCCTCTCCTTTGGCCTGATTACTTCTTTTTTCTCAAAATTTTCAATTTTTAAATTTTCACTTTCCACTGACTTTACTTCTGCTATTTCAGGAAATATTTCATTTAAAGTTCCCTTCCAGCTGCTTAATAATTCATCTAATTTAATTATCTTATCATTTATAATTAATTCCTTGGCCGGGATAGTTTCTCCTATTAATACAGCATTTTCATCTTCTAAGATATGAGAAGTTTCTACTAAGATAGAACCATATCCCATCACAAACAATTCATCTTCCTTCATTGAAATCTTAGCTCCTACCATATTTCCAAAACTCATCTTAGAGATAGTCTCAACTATTCCACCACCCCTTACAGTCATGGCAGAGATAATTTTCTTATTTTTTATATTTTCATGGATATATTCAAAGTTATTTTTTAATCCCTCTAAATTAGGCATAAGATCCGCATTCATATTGTGTTTAATCAGGTATAAATTATTCCCGCTGCTCTTTAATTCCGGCGAAATCACATTGGACGCCAGAACCTTAGTTACTCCAAAGGAGATCAATGTAGGAGGAACATCTATGTCATTAAAACTTCCACTCATACTGTCCTTCCCTCCAATGGCAGGGACATTGAAATTTTTCATTATATACTGTGTTCCCAATAAGGCTGCAAATGGTTTTCCCCATTTTTTAGGGTTGTCTCCTAATTTTTCAAAATACTCTTGGAATGATAATCTCACTCCCCTGTAATCTCCCCCCATAGCTACTATCTTAGCCAGTGATTCCACCACTGCGTAGGCTCCACCATGATACGGCGACCACTTAGTAATTAACGGGTTATATCCCCAGGTTATTACAGATGCTGTATCTGTCGTTCCCTCCAATAGCGGTATCTTGTGGACCGATCCCTCTGTAGGAGTGAGCTGGTATTTTCCCCCAAATGGCATTAGTACCGTTCCTGCTCCAATTGTTGAATCAAACATCTCCATAAGTCCCTTTTGAGAACTTACATTGAGGGAACTTATTCTTTTCATCACTTTTTCTTCCAGTGTTGCTCCTGCAGCATCCTTAGTTTCCATCGGACTTTCTGAATTAGGTGATTCTACCTCTATATCCATATATCCGGTGACACCATTGGTGTCCAGGAAATCACGGCTTAGATCTACTATGGATTTCCCTCTCCAGTTGATTATTAATCTTCTTTCCTCTGTAACCACTGCTACTTCTACTGCCTCTAAGTTTTCAACATCGGATAATTTCAGGAATTTTTCTACATCCTTATCCTCTACTACCACTGCCATCCTCTCCTGGGATTCAGAGATAGCCAGTTCTGTGCCGTTTAACCCTTTATATTTGACCGGTACTTTATCTAAATTTATAATTAATCCATCTGCCAATTCTCCAATTGCTACCGATACTCCCCCGGCACCAAAGTCATTACACTTTTTAATCAATCTGGTTACCTCTGGGTTCCTGAATAATTTCTGAATTTTTCTCTCTTCCGGAGCATTTCCTTTTTGTACCTCAGCTGAACAGGCAGTTATAGAGTTGATATCGTGTTCCTTGGATGAACCGGTAGCTCCACCGCATCCATCTCTACCGGTTTTCCCTCCCAATAAGATTATCTTATCCCCTGGGTTAGGAGTTTCACGACGGACATTACTTGCCGGGGTAGCTGCTACTACTGCTCCTACTTCCATCCTCTTAGCCTTATATCCTTCGTGATAGATCTCGGCCACATGGGATGTTGCCACACCTATCTGGTTTCCATATGATGAGTACCCGTGGGCTGCACCAGTTGTTATCTTTCTCTGGGATAATTTTCCAGGCAGGGTATCCTCTAATTTTTCCAATGGGTTCGCCGATCCCGTTACTCTGATAGCTTGGTATATATATGATCTTCCAGATAATGGATCTCTTATGGCTCCCCCTATACAGGTAGAAGCTCCTCCAAATGGTTCGATCTCAGTAGGATGATTATGAGTTTCGTTTTTAAACATCAAAAGCCATTTTTCCATCTCTTTTTTCCCGTTTTTTTCTATATCCACATCTATGTATACAGAACAGGCATTTATCTCTTCCGATACTTCCAAATCATCTAAAAGACCATTTTTTCTCATCTCCCTGGCTGATACGGTAGCCATATCCATGAGGGTCATAGGTTTTTTCTCTATCCTTTCCCCATGGGCATCCCTTCTGCTTTCCAGGTACTCATTGAATGTTGCCTGTAATGTCTCTTCAAATCTCCCCTTTGGCAGGGTAATATTTTCTAATATTGTTTCAAAGGTAGTATGTCTGCAGTGATCCGACCAGTAAGTATCCAATACTTTTATCTCTGTATCACTGGGGTCTCTTCCCTCTTCATTTTTAAAGTATTTTTGAATATGCATAATATCAGCTGTAGTCATGGCTAAACCAGAAGATTTTCTAAATTCTTCTAACTCATCTTTCGAATAAGAATTAAATCCACCATGGATCTTCACTTCATTTGGAGGAGTTATCTCATCTTCTGCCATACTGGATAGGTCTTTTTCCCTCATCTCAACTTCATTTATATAATATTTTTTTATTTTTTTCATATCTTCAGATGAAAGATTTCCGGAAAATATAATAAGTTTTCCTGTTTTTACCGATATGTCCCCACTCTCTTCACAAATTAAATTTATACATTGGATAGCTGAGTCAGCCCTCTGATCAAATTGACCAGGTAAGAATTCAACAGCTAAGTAATTTTTATCCTTTAAATCTAAAGTATCATAGGTATCATCTACTACAATTTCTGAGAGCACCACTTCTTTTATTGTAGATACTTCATCTTTTTTTACATTGAAAAGATCATAGATATTTAATATTCTAACCTTTTCCAAATGAGCTAAATTTAAACTTTCCTTTAATTCAGCCTTTAGTTTTTTAGCTTCTACAGCAAATTCTTCTTTTTTTTCTACATAGACACGGTGATTCATGACTCCTCCTAATTTTTATGAATAAATATAATTTTCTCTCTAATTAACAAAAATCCCGAAGCTATTTTTAATAAGTAAAAATAGCCCCGGGATTTAACCAAGTACTTTCATTTACTTATAGCAGTTTATTTAAGGCAAACCGTAGAGACTCCCATCCATATTATGGGTATATATAAGTTTTATTTAATTTTTGTTAAAATAATCCAGAGATTATTCCAGCTTCATCTATATAGATCAATTCTGCCGAAGGTATTTTTGGTAATCCCGGCATATCTAAGATACTTCCTGCCATTGCTACGATAAATCCTGCTCCGGCTGATAACCTCAATTCATTTATTGTAACAGCAAATCCACTTGGTCTTCCCATTAGTTTGGGATTATCCGAGATGGACTTTTGAGTTTTTGACATACAGATCGGTAATTTATCATATCCATATTCATTTAATGTTTTTATCATCTTTTTAGCATTAGGTGTAAATATTACTCCATCTCCACCATAAATATCTTTTACTATCTTCTCTATTTTTTCCTCAATAGAATCTTCTACTTTATAAAGATATTTAAAATTATTTTCTTTATTTTCTATCTCATCTATCACCAATTTAGCTAACTCTATTCCTCCATCTCCACCATCGGCCCATACATCACACAGAGCTACCGGCACATCTAGTGTTTCACAGTGAGTTTTTATAAAATCTAATTCTGCAGCACTGTCTGTAACAAATTTATTTATAGCTACCACCACTGGTAATCCAAAATTTTTCATATTTTCTATATGTTTATCTAAATTTTCTATTCCTTTAGTTAAAGCTTCTAAATTTTCTTCCTTGAGTTCTTTAGAGTTCATTCCACCATGCAGTTTAAGAGCTTTTACCGTAGCTACAATGACTACAGCATTGGGATTCAAACCGCCCTTCCTGCATTTTATATCCAAGAATTTTTCTGCTCCTAAGTCTGCTGCAAATCCCGCTTCTGTTATTGCATAATCAGATAATTTAAGTGCCATCTTAGTAGCTAATAATGAGTTACATCCGTGAGCTATATTGGCAAATGGTCCACCATGGATTATTACCGGGGTATTTTCCAATGTTTGAACTAAGTTTGGTTTAATTGCTTCCTTTAGGAGAGCTGTTATAGCTCCTTCTATCTTCAGGTCACTCACTTTTAGTGGTTTCCCTGCTCTGTCATATCCAAATACTATCTCACTGATCCTGTTTTTCAGATCCATTATAGATTCTGATAAACAGAGGATAGCCATTATCTCAGAGGCTACCGTTATTTGAAATGAATTTTCTCTTGGAATTCCATTGGCAATTCCACCCATCCCAATTACTATATTTCTAAGGGATCTGTCATTCATATCCATGACCCTTTTAAAAGCTATCTTAGTTACGTCTATATCCAGTTGGTTTCCATGTTTTATATGGTTATCTATGCATGCTGAGATAAGATTATGTGCTACTCCAATTGCATGAAGATCTCCTGTAAAGTGTAAATTTATATCCTCCATTGGAATCACCTGAGAGTGTCCTCCGCCAGTAGCTCCACCCTTCATTCCAAATACAGGACCAAGAGATGGTTCCCTCAATGCTGCTATGGATTTTTTACCTAACTTGTTCATAGCCTGAGTCAGACCTACAGTAACTGTAGATTTTCCTTCTCCTGCTGGTGTAGGAGTAATTGCTGTTACTAGGATCAATTTTCCATCTTTTTTATGACTGTTTTTTTTCAATATATCTAAATTTAATTTTGCTTTATACCTTCCATATTGATCATAATCTTCTTCCGATAAATTTATCTTAGCTGCAATATCTCTAATGTGTAATATCTTTGCTTCTTGAGCAATTTGAATATCTGTTTTCATGCTGCCTCCTTAAAATAAAAATCCTAAGTACACACTTATTTCAATGCGGACTTAGGACTGTTGATTAATTCCTTTTTTATTTATTTTTAACATCTTTATTTTGTACTTCATGTCAATCCTCCATTAGTTGTATTTTTATCTTAAAAATTAACTGATCGGATATTAAAAAAATATTAATACCATAGTAAGTCATTTACGGTGACTTGTAGAAACTTCCTCCCATATTGAGAAATTATATCGTTCTATTTGAGGATACTATACCATAATATTTTTTAAAAAGCAATAAATAGTCTTAAACTTCATAAAAAAAATTTGGTTTTCCCGAAATAATATAGCATACTTGTAATAGAACAATACATTTTTATAATTGAGGAGTGTGATGCATTATGATTGGAATTTTTTTGTTAATCGGAGTTGTTGTTGTCCTTTTTTTACTCAAAGAATCTAAGACAAAGGATTCTCATGAAATAATTGATGAAAAAGATGAAGCCGCAATAAAAAATAAGAAGATTTTAAAGGAAAAGATTCAGAATGACTTAAAGAATAATAAGATAGACCGTGTATTTGTATCACCTCATTCACAAAAATACCACAACAAGAAATGCCGATATTATAACAATACTATGACTGAACTTCCTTTAGATAAGGCTAAAAAAGAGGGATATATCCCGTGTAAAATCTGCCACCAGAAAAAAGATATCTCTGCCTAAGGGAGGAGATGTCTTTTTTTTATTTTTAAAATAAAAAAAATCCGAATAAAATATTCGGATAAAATTTATTATGGCAGTCCAGTAGGGACTCGAACCCTAAACCCACGGTTTTGGAGACCGTTACTCTACCAATTGAGCCACTGAACTATAAATATTTAATTGCTTAAACATTCAAAACTATATAATAATGTTTTTTACCCGTAAAGGGCATCACCAATATTTCTAAAATTTACTTTCGTAAATTAAGAAAATTGCGATAAATTAACTTTCTAAAATCTTTTAAACTTTCTTCTCTTCTTAGGTTTCTCTTTGTTAAAGAGAAAACATACAAAGGAAGAGTTCTTAGGTTAAGTGTTCGTCATATTAGTATTGGTCAGCTAAAGACTTCACAGCCCTTACACCCCCAACCTATCAACCTCGTAGTCTCCAAGGTGACTTATCAATGATAGAATACTTATCTCTGAGTTGG
>NZ_QUAJ01000045.1 GCF_003391055.1 Psychrilyobacter piezotolerans | reverse complement strand
TCATAAAAAATATGGAGATTTGTATTATTCTTAAATTTTTACAACTTAATATTTTCGAAGAAGCTTATTTTCTAAGCCCCTTTTTATATACATTTTTTTATTCATTTATTTCCTAAAAGTAATTTTTTCTCTAAAAATTCTTTATCATCCAACTAAACTTCTTCTTTTTTACAAATATTCAAATTTATAATTTCCTAGATAATAAAAAAGCAACGTGACGCTGCATCCAGATAGGCATAATCTAAGGTTTTATAATTTTTATCGCAAAATTCTATGTTTACGAATTAAATTATTAGTATTATGCCCTAGATATAATTTCCTAAATAATAATAAAAATTAACAGGCTGATTTTATATAAATTAGCTTCTTTTTTTATGATATAATAAATTTAATAACCGGACCTTCATTACGGTTCATATTTTTAAGATCAGGGAGGAACTTTGAAATACACACTTATAACAGGAGGTAGCTCAGGGATTGGATTGAAATTAGCCCATACCTTTGCCCAAAACAACCATAATCTAATCTTAGTTGCTAGAAACAGAGGTGCTCTATCCCTCCTCAAAGAAAATTTAGAGTCCCTATATAAGATAGATATAAAAATAATACCTTTGGACATATCAGGGGAAACAGGAGCCGTCAGTTTATATGAAACAGTTAAAAAAAAACAATTAGAAGTAGATATCCTTATCAATAATGCCGGGATGGGATACCACGGTGAATTCATAGAAAAAGAGATCCGGTCCGACCTGGATCTGATAAATTTAAATATAGTCACGCCTACCGTTCTTACGAAATTATTTTTACGGGATATGCTCAAAATAGGAAGGGGCAGAGTATTTAATATAGCTTCCACAGCCGGTTTTCACAGCGGTCCCCTTATGAGTGTTTACTACGGGACAAAATCATACCTGTTAAATTTTTCTGAAGGAGTTGCAGAAGAGTTCAGAGACAGCGATATAAGGGTCATCACCCTCTGTCCAGGCCCTACAAAAACTGCCTTTGAAAAGATGGATGGGATAGAAAAGGGACTCTTTAAAAACTTTCATATAGCTGATCCGGAAGATGTGGCAAAATACCTGTATAAAAATATAGATACTAAAAAAGATGTTCTCATCCACGGAAGTTTAAACAAATTTATGATAGCTTTTACAAAATTTATTCCCAGAAAGATAAATTTAAATTTAATAAAGAGGATACAGAAGAAAAAATAGATTTCAGCAGAATTACATTTGATTTTTAAAGGAGTTTTAATATGTTAAAGGAATTGTTTATATCTTTTTTTAAGATAGGTTTATTCACCTTTGGTGGGGGATATGCAATGTTACCCCTTATCGAAAAAGAATTGGTGGAAAAAAGAAGATGGATTACACAGGAGGAACTTATGGAGATGTTTATAGTATCTCAGATGACTCCCGGAACCATAGCTATAAACGCCTCTACATTTATAGGCAGTAAGAAGGCTGGAAAATTAGGAGGATTTGTAGCCTCCCTTGGAATTATATTCCCATCCCTTATAATTATTACCCTGATCTATAATTTTTTAGGGGAGTCTTTTGATAACCCGGTGATTCACAGTATCTTTTTGGGGATCAGAGCCTGTATCATAGGACTTATTGCAAGTTCAACCCTAAAGATCTGCAGGAAAAGTTTTATATCCGGAATGAGTTATATTATTTTTATCATTGCATTTATTCTGTTATTGATATTTGATATCAGTCCTATTTTACTCATTCTCCTTGGAGCACTACTGGGAGCTGTTACTACATTTTTTCTCCCAAGCAGGATAAAATCTATTTTGGAGGTGAAATAGATGGCTTATTTTATAACTCTCCTGAAATTATTTACCATGTATTTTAAAATAGGGCTCTTTAATTTTGGAGGAGGACTGGCTTCTATCCCCCTTTTGCAGAATGAATTAGAAAAAAACGGGTTTATGGGATATGATGAGTTTTTTAATGTATTATCTATATCCCAAATGACCCCCGGTGCCATCGCTATGAATACGGCAACATTCGTAGGAAATAAAGCGGCAGGAATAGGAGGAGCTGTCGTAGCAACATTTGCACTTGCACTCCCGTCTATCATTGTTATTCTGATCTTAGCTAAAGTCTTGCAGCGATTGGAGAAAAATATCTATAAGAGAGCTATTTTTTTTGTTTTAAAATCTCTGACTACAGCTCTAATTTTATATGCAGGATATATGATTGCCCGGGCTACCTGGATCCTTCAAAACAAAGTAGAGATAAAAACAATTATTATATCTATCCTCATGTTTGGAATAGCCTATAAGAAAAAAATCAATCCAGTTATCCTTATCATCTCTTCGGGAGTTTTGGGATATCTTGGATTATATATATTGTAACAAAACTCATATATTCTAACTTATATCTTATTAACTGAACTTTCGCGATGGTGCACGCCTTTAAAACCCTAGAGTTTGACCGCCGGGGCAAACAGCCATAATTTTTCTTTAAAATAATCAAAATACTTTATTTTCAATATAATTTTAAAGAAAATAAGAATTACATCTTAATATTATTGCGAACTTTATAAGCGCGAAACATCAATTATTAATAAATTTAAAAAAGTAGTTTTTCATATGAAAAAACTACTTTTTTTTATTATCTAAGAAATTATAGAAAAATACCTCCCAGCAAGTGACAACGTCACTTCGATTTTTCAGAATCCATCTAAGTAGAAATTTTATTTTTAAAATTATTAAAAAAAAAAATCAAAAAAACATTGATTTTGAAACTAGTTAGTAGTATTATAGGTAGACTTCAGAATAAATTTTTATCCAATAGAGAGAGTTCTTCCTAAAAACAAGGAAGTATTTAAAGATTTACAGATAAATTTTTTCCTAAAGAAATATTCACAGACACAAGTATTAAAAGGGCTAAAGAAAGAAAACCCTCTTAAAAAAATACCTTTAGGAATTTCTAGAAGAATACATTACTAATTTGTACCTTAATAAATGATACTAATTAGTAAGGAAATGAGACTATATTATTTAGGAGGAATTATGAAAAAATTAATAGGTTTATTGGCTGTGTTGATGTTAATGGTTAGTGGTTGCGGGGAGGACAAATCATCCGATGAAAGCAGTCTAAAAACTAAGGCAGATGGCGGAGAGCTTGTTGTTAGAATATCCCAGGACATGGATTTTTTAGACCCACATAAAGCAATAGCTGCAGGAACTTATGAAGTTATGTTTAATGTCTTTGAGGGCTTATTAAAACCAACCAACGAAGGAAAATTAGTGCCCGCTGTGGCAGAATCTTTTGAAATATCAGAAGATAACCTGGTATATACTTTTAAATTAAGGGATGGAATAAAATTCCACAATGGTAAAGATGTGAAAGTGGAAGATATTATATTTTCATTGACCAGGATCAATGGTGATTTCCCAGGAAACTCAGTTGTAAGGGATCTGGCTAAAAATATAAAAGAAATAAAAAAAATAGATGAAAAAACTGTTGCAATAGAATTAAATAAAGTAGACGGAACTATCCTGAGTAAATTTACTACAGCTATCATTCCAGGGGATGTAGTGGATATTGAACAGTCGCCTATTGGAACAGGACCATTTAAATTTATAGAATATCTGCCGGGACAAAAACTTGTCATGGAAAAATTCACAGAATATTGGATAGAGGGGATTCCAACTATAGACAAGGTGGAATTTTCAATTATTAAGGATGAACAGAGTTCCATACTTTCCCTTCAGAGGGGGGAAATAGATCTCTATCCACGTATGGGATCCACTCATATTCCAACTTTGGAAAATACACACAATATAATTGTAACCGAACAGAATCTTATGCAGATCTTATCTTTAAATAATAAGGTGAAACCATTTGATGATCTAAGAATCAGACAGGCAATAGCCTATGCAATGAACCCACAGGAAATCATCGATACACTGGATGCAGGTTTAGGAAAACCCATCGGAACTAATATGAGTCCGGTTATGAAAAATTATTATAATGCTGAAACAGAAGGTGTTTATACACATAATATAGAAAAGGCTAAGAAGTTATTAAAAGAAGCCGGGTATGAAAATGGATTTGAATTTACCCTAAGTCTTCCTACAAACTATCGTTTTCACGCTGACACAGGAGTTATTGTTTCGGAGCAGCTGAAAAAAGTAGGAATAAAAGCAAATTTAGTTGAGGTAGAATGGGGAACTTGGCTAAAGGATATCTATGCAGGTAGAAAATATGAAGGGACAATAATTGCATTGGATGGAAAGATTGAACCCTACGACATATTGAATCGTTATATCAGCACTCATAATAGAAATTTTATGAACTATGACTCTAAAGAATACGATGCAGTTATGAAAAAAATCACTCAAATTACAGATGAGAAAATTAAGATAGACTTATATAAAGAAGCTCAAATGATACTGGCTCAGGATATTCCAGTCGTGTTTATTATGGCACCGGCAGGAATAATTGCAACGGGTAAAGATCTAAGAGGATATACTCCGTATCCTATCTATGTACAGGATATCTCTACCCTTTATTTTGTAAAATAGGAGAAAATATGATTTATTTTATCAAAAGAATTTGTATAATGATCTTCACATTGTTTCTTGTTTCGGTGATATCATTTTCAGTGTTTCAGATAATTCCTGGAGATCCTGCACTTTCAAAATTAGGAATAGAAGCCAGCCAGGAACAAATAGATCTACTGAGAGTAAAGCTTATGCTGGATAAGCCGTTATCCACACAATACATTCATTGGGCAGGAAATATCTTGAAGGGGGACCTGGGAGAATCTATAAGATTTTCAAGACCAATAGAAGAACTTATAGGAGAGAGAATATTCGTTACACTGAGTTTAGGAGTTTATGCCATCTTAATTGCAGTAGTTATAGGGATACCCATTGGAATTTTAAATGCCAAATATAACGATACTAAATTTGGAGCTTTTCTCTCTATATTTTCTCATATAGGCCTTGCTATCCCGGAGTTTTGGCTGGGGATAATCTTTTTAATTGTATTCGGGATAATATTTAAGTTGTTTTCGCTGAAATATATTCCCTTTTCAGAGGATCCCATCTCGTATATCAGGATAATAACCCTGCCGGCTTTTGCCCTTGCTATCTCCAGGATTTCAGTTGTAGCAAGACATATGAAAAATATAATATTGGAAGAACAGGAAAAAGACTATGTAAGAACAGCATACAGCAAGGGACTTTCATCCAATAAAATATATGTTTATCACATCCTTCAAAATGCCCTGATCCCGACAATCACCATAATCGGTATGTTGACGGCAGGGGTATTGGGAGGAGCTATAGTGGTTGAGCAGGTATTTAATTTGCCGGGAATCGGAACCCTTCTAATTAATGGAGTCACTACAAGGGATATACCCTTAGTCCAGGCTATCATAACCTATATAGCTTTGGTCGTGGTAATTATAAATTTTTTAATTGATATATTATATAGAATTGTAGACCCGAGAATATCGATTTAGGAGAATAAAATGAATATAAAAGTTAAAGATCATAATCTCATAATAGGAGGAGGAATATTAATATTCCTTTTGCTTATTATGGGAGTGAGTTTTTTTTATCTGCCCCATTCAGTTACCGAAATAAATACCGGGCTGAAACTTTCCCCACCGAATTCATCCTACCTTTTAGGTACCGATAACTTCGGAAGGGATATCCTGAGCAGGCTCATGAAGGGATCCCAGACTGCTTTTTTGGTGGGGATAATATCTGTCACTATAGGCTGTAGTATGGGAGTTTTTTTGGGAGCAATATCCGGATATTTTGGCGGTAAAATAGATGAAATCATAATGAGAATAATAGATGCCATGATGGCTTTTCCCGGGATTTTATTTGCCCTTATGTTTATCTCTGTATTTGGGGTTGGAATAGAAAATACAATGGTGGCCATAGGAATAATGTCCATACCGACATTTGCCAGGATAACCAGAAGCGGATTCCTCCGGGAAAAAGAATTGGAATATATTAAAGCTGCCAGAGTAAGAGGAGCTTCTAATTTTAGAATTATATATCACCACATCTTACCCAATGTTCTGTCCCCGATAATAGTGGCTGGAACCATGAGTTTTTCAAGTGCCATACTGGCTGAAGCAGCCCTTAGTTATTTAGGTCTCGGAGTACAGGCTCCCAATCCCAGCTGGGGCAGGATGTTAAGTGAATCACAGATGTATTTCATGATCGCTCCTTGGTATACATTGGCTCCAGGGCTAATGATCAGTTTAACTGTATTGGCACTCAATATGCTGGGAGATTTTTTAAGAGGATATCAGAAAGGGTAGGGAAAAGATGACTATTGAAATTAAAAATTTAAATATATATTTTAATGAAAAAACAAAATTACAGGCTGTGAATAATCTTTCATTTTATGTGAAAAAAGGTGAGATTATGGGATTAGTAGGAGAATCGGGATGCGGAAAAAGTCTTACATCCCTATCCATAATGAGACTCCTAGGAAAAAACGCAAGTTTCAGTGGAGAAATTAATTTTTTAGGTAAAAACATTTTAAATCTTTCTAAAAAAGAGATGGGTAGTCTCAGGGGAAGGGAAATTTCCATGATCTTTCAAGAGCCGTTAACAGCCCTAAATCCCCTCCATAGAGTAGGTAAACAAATCGGGGAAATTTTAAAAATCCACACATCTTTATCTAAAAAAGAAATAAAAGAAAAAACTTTAGAACTCATGGAAGAAGTAAATTTAAAGGATTTAGAGGATACATATAAGAAGTTTCCCCATGAACTTTCAGGGGGACAGAGGCAGAGGATAGTTATTGCCATGGCCATAGCATGTGAGCCAAAACTAATAATAGCTGATGAACCTACTACAGCACTGGACGTAAGTACACAGGCTCAAATTATAGATCTATTAAAGGAAATAAATAAAAAAAAGGATAATTCACTTCTTTTCATATCCCATGACTTAGATTTAGTAGGAGACCTGTGCCATAGGATCGCAATAATGTATGCTGGTCATATTATAGAAGTGATAGAGAAGCTGGGAGACGCAAAGCATCCATATACTAAATGTCTTTTAGACGCCATACCAAACCCGCTGCATAAAGGGAAGGACCTTTATTCCATCCCAGGAAGGGTTCCCACCTTATCCGAAAGAGAGAGCGGATGTCCTTTTGTTACCCGGTGTCCCATGGCGAAAAAAAGATGTCATGAAATTTTACCAGAACTTTTAGAAAGAGAGGATGGACATCTGGTTAGATGTTTATATATATAGGTGGAAATGATGGAAAATATAATTGAAATAAAAAATTTGAAGAAGAATTTTGGAAGTTCTAATTTTTTTAAATCTAAGGATTCCAAGGCAGCAGTGGACAATATTTCTTTTGAGATAAAAAAAGGGGAAGTTTTTGGTCTTGTGGGGGAATCAGGATGCGGGAAATCTACAACGGGAAATCTTATAAGTAAGTTGCTCACTGCTGATAGCGGGGAGATAATCTATAAAGGAATAAATATCAATGGATTAAAAGGACGACGAGACCTCAAGGAGATGAGAAAAAATATTCAAATGATTTTTCAGGATCCCTACCATTCTTTAAATCCAAAAAAAAACATAGGGTGGATCTTAATGGAACCTCTGATAATTCATAACCTCTACTCCAAGGATGAAAGAAGAAAAAAAATCTTAGAGATGCTGGAGATAGCAGGTTTCGATGAGAGTTTTTTGAGTAAATATCCTAGTGAGCTTTCAGGAGGACAGAGACAAAGGGTTGCTATCCTTGCGGCTCTTATGTGTGAACCAGATTTTGTTATAGCAGATGAAGCGGTATCTGCACTGGACGTATCGGTTCAGGCACAAATATTAAATTTTATGAAGGAACTTCAAAGGAAAATGGGGTTGACCTATCTTTTTATATCCCATGATTTAAATGTAGTTTATTATATGTGTGACAGGATAGCAGTGATGAAAGAGGGACAGATTGTAGAAATAAATGAAGCTGAAAAATTATATGACAATCCAAAACATCCCTATACCAAATCTCTTTTAGGTGCAATTCCAGGTAAAAAAGCAAGGTGACGTTGCATCCAGACAGGCATAACAATAAAAATAAGAGAACCTAGAAGTATATGCTTCTAGGTTCTCTTTATTTTCTACATCATGGGCATAACAGGAGCCTCCTCCTTAACTATCTCTCCTACCAATACTTCAGTAGTCAGAATAAGGGCCGAGATGGACGCTGCATTTTGTATGGCCGATCTGGTTACCATGGTGGGATCGATTATTCCTCTCTCGATCATATGGACATACTCACAAGTCAGTGCATCAAACCCGATTTCAGAATCTAAATCCATGACTTTTCGGACTATATCTTCACCGTTAAACCCGGCATTTTCAGCTATCTGCCTTAGAGGAGCCAGGAGTGACTTAACTATGATATCTACACCTTGTTTTATCTCTTTTGACTCTCCTAAATCCAAGGTTTTTAATTGCTTGGATATATCTGCCAATACACACCCCCCTCCGGGAACTATTCCCTCTGAGATGGCCGCTTTTGTAGCATTGAGGGCGTCTTCTATCCGGAGTTTTTTCTCCTTTAACTCCGTTTCAGTGGTAGCTCCTACCCGAATCACACCTACTCCCCCAGATAATTTTGCCAGACGTTCCTGTAATTTTTCTATATCATATTCAGAGGTGGATTCACTTATCTGGGTCTTCAATTGCTTTATTCTTGAATAAACTAATCCATCATTTCCCAATCCTCCTACGATAATAGTGCTGTCTTGTGTTATCTTTACCTTGGCAGCACCTCCCAGATGAAGACTTATGGTATCGGATATATTCATCCCCTTCTCATCTGAGATGAGGGTTCCCCCGGTTAGGATGGCTATATCTTCTAAGATGGATTTTCGCCTATCTCCAAAGGCAGGAGGTTTCACCGCTACCACACTTAGGGTCCCCCTTAATTTATTCAGTACAAGGGTATTAAGCACCTCTCCTTCGATATCATCGGCTATGATCAGCAGAGGTCTTCCTCCCTTCATACACTCCTCCAATACTGGCAGGATCTCCTGCATATTTTTTATCTTTTTGTCCGTTATCAGTATATATGGATTTTCTATGATCGCTGTCATTTTTTCTGTATTGGTTGCCATATATGGAGACAGATATCCCTTGTCAAACTGCATCCCTTCCACTACATCCAGGGTAGTCTCTATTGAGCTGGCTTCCTCCACGGTAATTACACCTGTTTCACCAACTTTTTCTATGGCATCAGCTATCAACCTTCCTATGATCTCATCCCCCGCCGATATGGTAGCTACCTGGATGATTTCCTCCTTATTTTCAATGGTTTTACTTCTTTCCTTTAGGAGTTCTACTACCCTATTGGTCGCAAGTTCTATCCCTTTTTTTATAAAAACAGGATTCGCCCCTGCAGACACAACCTTCAAACCCTCTTCTACAATAGCTTGAGCCAGTACTGTGGCTGTAGTAGTCCCGTCTCCTGCCACATCATTGGCTTTTATGGCTACTTCTTTTATCAGTTCAGCTCCCATATTTTCAAAGATATCTTCCAACTCAATCTCCTTTGCGATGGATACCCCGTCATTTGTAATAAGGGGAGGCCCGTACTGCTTCCCCAAAACTACATTTCTTCCCTTGGGTCCCAGGGTAACTTTTATTGTATTTGCCAGGGTATCTACACCTGTTTTCAATTTTACCCTTGCTTCTTCATTAAATTTAAATATTTTTGCCATCTCTCCTCCTGTTTTCTCTCTTTCTTTAATGTCCATAATTTAGTCCTTTTAATCACTCTTTTTCTATTATATCACCTCAAACTAGAAAGAATACTGATTTTTCAAAGAATTTATATATCAAATCACTTTTATCTCAAAATTCTATGTTTATATAGTAAACTAATATCTCAAGGTTCTTAGATTGTGTAATAATCTTTAGAAATCTTGGTGATACCCCTTTGCGGGTAGTATTTTGGTGATGCCCATTGCGGGTATAATTTCCTATATTAAAAAAAATCCGCCTTTGAGATTAAAGGAAAATATTTAATATAATTGTATAAATTAATAAAAGGGAGGGATTAAATTATGGAAAGTGAAAACAAAAAAGACTTATATTTTATTGGTATCCTGCCTCCTGAAAATCTTCTGGCAGAAATAAAGAAATTTAAAAAAGCCTGTATGAAAAAATTTAATTCAAAGCGTGCCCTGAGATTACCAGCCCACATAACCCTGGTTTCCCCCTTTCACAGTGAAGAAGAAAAAATTATTTCTTTAAAGTCTGCCCTGAAAGAAACATTAAAAAAAGATATTGCTGTGGTGTTGAATGGGTTTTCATATTTTGGAAAAAGGGTTATCTATATAGCTGTAGAGGAAAATAAGGAGCTTCTCAGGCTGAAAAAAAATGTAGATGATGAAATTTCAAAAGAACATAAGATAAAATCCAAAGAGGCTGATTTTATTCCCCATATAACTATCGCCTCTAAGGATTTAACGGAAGAAAATTTTACCCTGGCCTGGGAATATTTTAAGGATATAGAGTATAAAAAAAAATTTAAAGCAGAGAAAATAATTATATTTAAATTAAAAGATTCAGGCTGGGAAAAATTTATCTCCCTCTAAAAAATCAATATCTGGAAGATCTATTTTAATTTGAATTATAAAGGCCTAATAATTTTTTATAAATTTTAAATGACTCATCCTCAAAACATACGAGAATAATTTTTTTAATACCTGTATTATCCTTTAAAAACTCCATAATACTTGAAACTGCAATTTCAGCTGCCAGATCTTTTGGAAATCCGTAAACCCCGGTACTGATGCATGGAAAGGCTATAGTTTCTATGTTTTTTTCCACGGCCAGATTCAGGCTGTTTTTATAGCAGCTGGATAAAAATTCCTCAGCTCCGCTTTTTTCACCATTCCATACAGGTCCCACCGTGTGTATTACATAGTCTGCCTCAAGATTCCCCCCAGTTGTTATCACCGCCTCCCCAGTTTTACACCCTCCCTGTCTCTCTCTGATAAGTTTGCACTGATCATCAATTTCCTTTCCACCACCTCTGTGAATTGCACCATCAACTCCTCCCCCTCCAAATAAACCATTGTTGGCTGCATTTACAATTGCGTCAATTTTTAACTTTGTTATATCTCCCTGAATCAATTCAATAATTTTGTATTTTATAGACATAGTCGCTACCCCCAAATTATTTTAAATAAATTATATTTAATTTACGTAAAAAACTCAGCTCCTCCTCTAAAAACAATTCTATATATT
Source organism: Psychrilyobacter piezotolerans (assembly GCF_003391055.1). Taxonomy (NCBI): domain Bacteria; kingdom Fusobacteriati; phylum Fusobacteriota; class Fusobacteriia; order Fusobacteriales; family Fusobacteriaceae; genus Psychrilyobacter; species Psychrilyobacter piezotolerans. The sequence continues at coordinate 3,219 of NZ_QUAJ01000045.1, read as the reverse complement.
TAATCGATCATTCATCCTGTACCCTCCTGAAATTAATTTTAAAGGATAATATTTAAGATCGATGTATAAATTAATTAGAAAATCGAGGAGATGTTGCCCATGAACCCTAATGTTTTAATAGCACTTACAGTATTTATCATAACCTTTTATTTTATCATAACTGAAAAAATACCCAGATCCTCAGCTGCAATTGCCGGGGGAGCTGCTGTGGTATTTTTTAAAGTTATAGATGAACACGAAGCTCTTTATGCTGTCAGCAGCAATATAGAGATCTTAATTTTACTTATGGGACTTATGATCATTGTGAATATAATGGCTGAAACAGGAATATTCCAATGGACAGCAATAAAGATAGCCCAGTCAGCCAAGGGAGATCCCATTAAGATAATGATTTTTTTAGGAATAGTTTCGGCAATAGCATCTGCACTCTTAGACAACGTTACAACAATTCTCCTGATATTCCCAATATCTATCTTGATTGCCGAACAGCTAAAGATAGACTCCCTGCCATTTCTTTTTACCGAAATATTTTCTGTGAATATAGGAGGTGCAGCTACCTTAATCGGTGACCCGCCTAACTTAATTATAGGAACTAAATCAGGTTTAGGATTCAATGATTTCCTCCTTAATATGGGTCCCATTGTAATCATTAATATGATTCTTTTTCTGGCTCTTATGGTGGTTTTTTTCCATAAAAAACTACATGTTTCCAGGATGAATAAAGCTAAGATTATGGAGATGGATGCAGGCAGGATCATACAAGATAAGGTTCTTTTAAAAAAATCTATTCTAGTTTTTATTCTCGTGATGGCTGGATTTGTTTCCAATGTGATTACAGGTATAGGATTAGCCGTAATCTCCATCTCCGGAGCGACACTTTTAATCCTTTTAACAAAAAAAGATCCCGAGGAAATCTATAAACACATAGAGTGGTCAACCTTATTTTTCTTTGCCGGATTATTTATCCTGGTAGACGGCCTTGCTGCTACCGGATTAATCAGTGATGTAGGTGATTTCATCCTGGATGTTACCAAGGGAAATGCAAAGTTTGCCGTTATACTGACTGTGATCTCCTCCACTGTCATTGCTCCCATAATCGGAGTGGTCCCCTATACAATTTCATTTACTAAGATAATAGGAGAGCTCATACCTCAGATGGGAGAAAATACTGCTCCCCTATGGTGGGCACTCTCCATGGGTGTATGTTTCGGAGGGAATATGACCCTGATAGGAGCTGCAGCAAACATTGTAGGAGCTAATATAGCAAGAAAAGCGGGAAAGGAGATAGGATTTTTTCATTTTTTTAAATTTGGAATTATCATTACATTTCAATCCCTTCTTTTGAGTATTGTGTATCTGCTGGTGAGGTATTTTTAAGGTTTTATTGTATAATGCAAGTTGTTAAAAAAAAGGAGGAAACACTATGTTGAAAAGCGGAAAAACCCCCTTATTGAGAGTTCATAAACTTGAAAAATTGTTCGATGTAGGAGAAATTTATATAAAATTAGAGGGTGTAAATCCGGCGGGTCATAAACATGACAGAATAGCGGAAGTTTTAGTAAGAGATGCCATTGCTCATAAATATAAAGGAATTGTTGTAAACGGTTCGGTCAGCTATATTAATTCTGTATTATACTATGCTGATCTGGAAAGTTTAGATATTGTTATTCCATTATTTAAGGGAGAAAGATGGAAAACAGGAAAATTTAAAGATAAAGGCATTCTGGATTTAAGGTCTTTAAAATATGGATCACAATTGGAAATTGTGACAAAAACTGCAGAAGATAAAAATTATTACCTGGCAGCTGAAGGTTATACTAATATTCATATAAGTCAGATAATCCTGGAAAATTTGACAGACGAAATTGTTACAAAGCTGAACTATAAAGTAGATGCCATCTACACACAGTTAAGCTATGGTTATACACTGACAAGTATACACAATTCCTTACTAAAAAAATGGATGAATGGTGAAATTGAAAAATTTCCAAGTGTTATCTGCGGAACTTGGGGAAAAGGAAATGCAGCTTTTAAAAACTTTCAAAGGACTAAAGAGATCAAAAATAACGTTCTTGAAGGATTTAGGAATGAAGAATTATCCAGAAATCATATATTATTAGACAAAGGGTTATTGGAACAAACTTTTTTAGATGTCAATGAAACCGACGGTAAAATTATTTCCATCAATGAAGAACTATTAAAAGAAAGTGTTGAAATTTTAAGACAAAAAGAGCATATAAAGATAAATAAACAGGAAGCGTATTCTTTTGCAGCTTTTTATAAATTAGTTAAAGAGAAAAAGATAAAAAAAGGAAGGCATGTAATTATCCTAAATGAAGGTAAGTGTGTCATAAACGTTGAAAATTTAAATGACTATGATGAGGTTTCCAAAGATAAATTAGTCAAATTAACCCGAGAGTATCTGGTACAATACTCGGATTCTGTACTGGAGACAGAGGATGCAATAAAAAATGCTATTGATAAAGGATTTATATTATTAGCTTCTCGTGACGGTGTCTATGAAGGTGTCTGTGTTATTGTTAATCTGGGATTCGAAGAATTTATACCAAAATATCATTTGGCATATATTGGAGCAAATAAAGCCAGTAAAGGCAGGGGTGTCGGAACTGAATTAATACAGCGTGCTATCGATCTAACCGACGGGAATTTATCACTACATGTGGATTTAGATAATAAAGGGGCTAAAAGACTATATAAAAAGCTCGGATTTAAACATGTTTATAATCGTATGATCTATTGCGGGGAAGTATAGAAGTATTCTATGAACTCCCTCCTTTATTTCCTCCCTCTTTCAATAAAGAGGGAGGAAAGCGATTCTATGGGGATGGAAAAAATAAAGAACCAACAATAAAAAGCTATTTATTATACTTTAAAAGTATGATAAATAGCTTTTTTAATTCCTCATTTATTAATTTTTATTTTATCCCCATTATCTCAAAAAATTCCTCAATAAGTTCTGGCTCAACATTTTCAAATGAAAACCAATTTTTAATTTCTGCATCAGAAACCCCATTATTTATTTTAACGTATTTTATTAACGAAATTAATGTACTTCCTTCATTAGGTTGCAGAAAACATTCTACTCCATTTTCGTTTATATGTAATTTTTCAGATCTAAAATTTAGATATCCGTATTCATATCCTTTTAAAATTTGAATTAATTTTTCTGGGAATAATAAATTTTGGAGGAAAGTCGAT
>NZ_QUAJ01000044.1 GCF_003391055.1 Psychrilyobacter piezotolerans | reverse complement strand
TTATATACATTTTTTTATTCATTTATTTCCTAAAAGTAATTTTTCCTCTAAAAATTCTTTACCACCCAACTAAACTTCTTCTTTTTTACAAATATTCAAATTTATAATTTCCTAGATAATAAAAAAAGGAGATGACCTGAGTCATCTCCTAATAATATATTTTTACAACACAACTTTTATCTCTACTTCAGTTTCTTTTTGACATCGTAATTTTCTTATAACTAGAAGAAAATTACGTACTCGTCAATCGAGAAACCATAAGAAGGAAGAGTCTATTCAGTCATTCCGTATTTCTTTAATAATTCTGCATCTTCATTTTTGTCAGCATCTAATTCTATCTTCTTGATAGATAATTTTACTTTTTGATCAGCAGCTGAGATTTCAATAACTTCAGCAGTTACTTCTTGACCAACTTCAAATTTTTCTTTTAAATCTTTAACGAAATCTTTTGAAACTTGAGAGATATGGATCATACCATCTAAACCATGTCCCATGTCGATGAAGATTCCAAAGTCAGCGATACTAGAGATTTTCTTAGTAACTATGCTTCCTACTCCTACTTCTTCAGATAAGATTTCCCAAGGACTCTTAGTTAACTGCTTGATTCCACCTTTAATCTTTTTGTTTTCTTTATCGATAGCTAAGATTTTGAATTCCACCTTATCTCCTACAGATAATTTGTTCTCTAATTTAGCCCAAGCGAAGTCAGATGTATGGATAAATGCATCGATTCCCTCTTCAACTTCTACGAAAACTCCGTAAGGTTTAGTATCAACTATTGTTCCAGTAGCTGTATCTCCCTCTTTGAATTTTTCATCGATGATAGCCCAAGGATCTACGCTTAATTGCTTGATTCCTAACTTTAATTTCTTATCTTCAGAGTTTAAATCTAAGATTCTAACCTGTACTTTATCTCCAGCTGAAATGAATTCACCTAAGTTGATTTTCTTGTTATTCCAAGAGAAATCAGAGATATGAACTAATCCTTCGATTCCGTCTTCTAATTTAACGAAAGCTCCGAATTTAACAATTTTAGTAACTTCTCCTTCAACAGTTGTATCTACAGTGTACTTTTCTGCTGCTGTTGCCCAAGGATCTTGAGATAATTGTTTGATAGATAATTTAAGACTCTTCTTCTCAGCATCCAATGTGATGATTTGAGCTTTGATCTTATCTCCTGCTTTATATAAAGTATTTAAGTCGTCTACCTTACCCCATGAAATTTCAGAGATATGGATAAATCCTAATACATTTTCTACTCTTACAGATAATCCAAACTTTAATACACTCTTAACTTCTACTTCAACGATTTGATTTTCGCTTAATTTAGCAAATGCTTCTGCTTCTACCATAGCTACTACGTCTCTTCTAGAAACTAATATCTTCTTTCTGTTTCTTTCTGTTTTGATATCTTTAATTATAACATCTACTTCTAAACCAATTACGTTTTCTGTAGAATCTTTTCTGATTTGAGATAAAGAGTTAGGCATGAATGCTGAGTGAGCCATTACCTCTACTATATATCCACCATTTACTTTTCTTACTATTGTTCCGCTTACTACTTCTTTATTTTCAAGGGCAGCCTCTAATTTAACTACAGCTTCCTCTTGTACAACTGCTCTTCTTGATACTCTGATATGTCCTTCATCATCACTATCTTCAGTAATAGCTACTCTGATTATGTCTCCTACTTCAAATTCAGCAATCTCTTCAGTTCTAACTATTCCTTCAGTAGCTCCCTTTATATCTAAGTAAGAATAATCTCTTTCCTTACTAATTATTTCAGCTTCTACTATTTCTCCTCTTTGTACCTGCTTTGGTGCATATTGATTTAACATTTCCTCAAAGCTTAATTCCTCAAAATTCTCTGTGTTATCAACCATTACAACGTCCTCCTAATAATATACTTTCTATTTTTTCAACTATTTCATCAGGCGTGGAAGCACCTGCTGTTATACCTATTTTGTTACCTTTTTCAAACCATTTAAAATCCAGGTCTTTATAAGTTTGTATCAGATAGCTCTTTTCGTTTATCTCTTTGGATATATTGTATAATTTTTTTGTGTTTGAACTATGTTTTCCACCTATAATGAGCATTACATCTACCTCGGCAGACAATTTTTCTACTGCTTTCTGTCTTTCGTATGTAGCCCCGCAAATGGTATTTCCAACCTTACAGTTTTCATATCTATTTTCTATGTATTTAGTCATCTCCTTATAGAGATTTTTATTCAAAGTGGTCTGAGCTAATATATAGTATTTTTCCGACTCCTTAAATTCTAACTTTTTTAATTCATCAAAATCTTTTACTACTTTCACATCATATCCGAAAGATATGATCCCCCTTACCTCAGGATGAAATTCATCTCCTACGAAGATGATCTTATATCCATCTTTTTCATGGTTCATAAGTTCTTCCCTGCTTCTTTTTACAAAAATACACGCTACATCATACATTCTAACATTTTTTTGATTTAAAATCTCATATATTTTTTTTATTGTACCATGGGCACGGATTATTACAGAATCTCCCTCACGAATTTCATCTCTTCCCTCCAGGACCTCTTCCTCTGTGACAACTATAAGACCCTTAGACTTTAATTGCTCTATTACCTGTTCATTGTGAACCAGCATCCCCAGCATGTATACTTTTTGATCTGACTTTATAGTTTCAGCCAGTTCTACAGCTTCTTTTACACCAAAACAAAAACCCATCTTCTCTGCTCTTTTTAAGATATAATTATTCTTCATTGAAGGTGTCTACTTCTACTAATTTTTTTAATGCTTCCAGTGCCGCACCTTCGTCTTCACCGTCTGCTGTAATAGTTAATGTCCTTCCCTGCTCTGCTGCCAGCAGCATAAGCCCCATTATACTCTTACCATTTATCTCCTCATCGTCACAAATAACCATTATCTCTGAATCATATTCAGTAGCTATCTGTACAAACAATGAAGATGGTCTTGCATGGAGCCCTGCTTTATTTTTAATCTCTACTTCTATCGTTTTCAACTGTAATCACCTCTATATATTCTTTTAAAATCTCTTTAACTTCCTTTGCGTTGTTACAGTTTAATAGTTTAGGTTTTAATTCCCTTTGAAGATTCCCTCTATTCAACCTTAAAATCGTTCTTTTTGCCATGGGTATATATGAAGACATCATACTGAACCTGTCTATTCCAAAACTCATAAGGGCTGCTATAGCCATTGGGTCGTTGGCCATCTCTCCGCAGATACTTATTTTTTTCTTTCGCCTTATAGCTTCTTCAGCTATATAATTTATAGTCCGGAGAACTGCAGGTTCAAAATAATCATTCAGATAGGCAACATCGGCACTGAGTCTGTCTGCCGCCATTATATACTGTGTCAGATCATTGGTTCCTAAACTGAAAAAATCTACATACTCAGAAAATTTATCTATTAAAAATGCTGTAGAAGGTACCTCTACCATTATCCCTGTCTGTATATAGCTGGCATACTCTAATCCTTCTTCATCCAATTCTTTTTTTACCGAAGCCAATATTTTTTTTATTTGAATTATCTCCTCCAGATTAGAGATCATAGGAAACATTACCTTGATTTTTCTATCCTTTGCAACCCTCAAGATTGACCTTAACTGGGTCCTGAATATATTTTCATGGGCCAGGGTAAACCTTATCCCTCTAAACCCTAAAAATGGATTTCCTTCAAAGGGCATCTCATAATAAGGCAGCTGTTTATCTGCTCCTATATCCAGAGTTCTTATGATGAGTTCTCTCTCTCCATTTAATTTCTCCACCTTTTTATAGGCTCTCTCATATAGCTCTATCTGCTGCTGTTCTGTTGGAAAAAACTTACTTTCCATGTATAAAAATTCTGTCCTGAGAAGTCCCACACCATCTGCCATACTGTTATTCAGTGACAGAAGATCTGTTATCCCGCCAATATTAGCATTCAAAACTATCTCTACACCGTCTTTAGTTATGGCTGGCAGTCCCTTTAATTTTTTATTCTCTTCCCTTATGGCTTCTAACTTTGCTTTTTCCCTCTTATATTCTACAATCTGTTCATCTGTAGGATCTTTGATTACGCAGGGGTCACCTTTTCTGGTGTCTAATATTATCTTGTTTTTCCATTCCATTCGAGATACGTTTTTTACCCCCATAAGGGTAGGTATCCCAAAGGTCTTGGCCAAGATAGCTATATGGGAGGTTTCTCCGCTAAATTCGGTCACTATTCCCAATAAGTTGATCTTATCATGATGCATCTTAAATAGTTCTGAAGGCAGGATCTCTTTCGTTACGAGAATCTTGTTATCCAATTCATGCAATTCACAGTTTTCCACCATCAACTGTCCTATTATCTTTTCACCTACATCTTGGATATCTATGGCTCTCTGCCTGTAGACAGGATCTTTCATATCTTTAAACATGTCCACATAAAATTCCACTACATCTGCTACAATTTTTTCAATGTTAATCAATTCATTTTTTAATCTTTTCCCTATCTCTGATAATAATACCGGGTCATCCAATATCATAAGATGTACATTTAGAATCTTTAAATCATTACTATTTACCTTCCCCTTTAATGATGATTTTAAAAATTTAAGCTCCTGCTTAGCATCTCTTATAGCCGCCTCAAACCTGTTCATCTCATCCTCTAACATATGGGGTTCTATTCTATATTCTTCGATTCCCATCTGTTTTTTTCCTCTTAGATATGGTTCCCCTATTACTATACCCTCAAAAATAGCCTTTCCCATTATCTTTTCCATATACTTGCCCCTTTTAATTTATTATCCTTTATAATTATATTCCATTTTCATAGTTTTTTCAAGAAATTCTAAAATTATAGTAAGAATATATGACACTTAAAATTATACGTAATCAGTTATATCTTATTTTATTTTTTTTAAATACAAAAAGTAATTAAAAAATAGAGTTTTCAGCTAAGAAAACTCTATCTTTATAGCTTACATATTTCTCGTAATCACCAGGTTTATCCCTGTATCAAAAATATTTTCACTGACTATATCTCCCATTTTTACCGGAGATTTTACTGACAATGTGTTTATGAGATCCATACACTTAAAATTTAATTCCTTGGGAATATCTCCGGCTGTTTTTACCGGTACCCTGTTATGGATTCCACCTGATATCTTAATTGTAGAAGTTACTACACGGGTAGGAGCAGTCAATTCTTTTTTACCGTATACAGCTCCTCTAGGGCATTGATTCCCTGTTGTTTTATAGTCATTTTGTGCATCTACCTCTATATGACATCCCATTGGACAAACTATGCATATTAGTTTTTTCATCTATTCTCCCCCTATCTCTTTATTGTAACTTCGATCTTATTTGTATTGATCTTATCCATAAATACTTTTGGAATCATTATTTTTTCCATCTCTCCCGGCGCCATATGAGGTTTTTTCAAACTCATTAAAACTTCATCTCCGCATCTTACCTCTAGCTTCACATCTTTAAATACTTCTCTGACCCTCATAAATACTTCTAAACCTTTATCTATATTCTCTTTTCTAAATTTTTGAGGAACTGTATAGCTGATCCCGTTAGTTCCATCGATCTCTACAAACTCTTCATTTCTTTTAATTTCATTTTTTATATATTTAGCAGCATTGATTCCTGCTCTTCTGGATTCAGCACTTACGAAATCTACTAAGTCATGCACATGAACTACATTTCCACAGGCAAATATTCCTTCGATGGATGTTTCCATAGATTCATTTACAATGGGCCCGGATGTTCTTCTATCCAGTACTATTCCTGCATTTCTGGAAAGATCATTTTCCGGGATTAATCCCACAGATAATAACAGGGTATCTACATCATAGTTGATCTCTGTTCCTGGAATAGGTTTCCTGTTTTCATCTACCTTGGCTACCGTTACCCTCTCTAATCTGCCGTCACCTTTTACATTTGTAACTGTATGACTGAGTAATAACGGTATATCATAATCCTCTAAACACTGGACTATATTACGTGTAAGTCCACCTGAGTAAGGCATAAGTTCTACCACAGCTTCTACTTTTGCTCCCTCTAGTGTCATCCTTCTGGCCATGATAAGTCCGATATCCCCGGATCCTAAGATAACTACTTTTTTTCCTACCATATATCCTTCCATATTTACAAACCTTTGAGCTGTTCCCGCTGTAAATATTCCTGCAGGTCTGTCTCCTGGGATAGCTATAGCTCCCCTTGTTCTTTCCCTGCATCCCATGGCTAAGATTATCGCTTGAGCTTCTATCTCCATATACCCGTCCACAGAGTTGATAGCCTGTATCTTCTTATCTCCACTCACATCAAGTACCATTGTATCCAGTTTATATTCTATCCCTTCTTCACCCATTTGATCGATAAATCTCTGGGCATATTCAGGTCCTGTAAGTTCCTCTTTGAACTCATGCAATCCGAATCCATTGTGGATACACTGCTGCAAGATCCCTCCCAACTCATTATCTCTTTCAATGATAAGGATATTTTTAATTCCATTTTTTTTAGCTTCTATTGCTGCAGCCAGCCCTGCCGGTCCGCCACCTAATACTACCAATTCATATTTCATCTATTTCCTCCTCACTCTTCCTCTTAGGTGTTTTCGATGATCATTGAAATTAAGCTTATAAAATCTTAATTTACAAATATCGACGATTGACGAATACAACAACAAGGAAAGAGTTGTCTTTTAATTTTTTAGTTTTAATGAGTTTATTTTTTAGTTTCTCCGGTTAATATATATGAATCTGCCTTATCCAATACAATTTCTTCCAAACTTTTTCCTAATTCACGAGCTAAGATCTCCTGTATTCTCGGCCCGCAGAATCCACCCTGGCACCTTCCCATTCCCGGTCTGCATCTTTTTTTCACACCATCTACTGTAGTCGCTCCTACATTTCTATGGATAGAATCTACTATTTCACCCTCAGTGATATTTTCACATCTGCATATCATATTTCCATATCTATTGTCCTGGGCTATTAATTCAGCTTTTTTTTCAGAACTTTCAGTTATAAATTCATAGTGTTTTTTTCTGTTGGGTTTAAACTCTTTATTTAATTCTACATCTCCTAAGATCTTTTTAGCTATCTCTGCCACGTCTGCTGCAATAGCCGGTGCCGATGATAATCCCGGTGATTTTATCCCTGCTACATCTATAAATCCTTTGGCTCCCTCTACCTCTTCAACTATAAAATCATTTGTACTAGGCTGGGCTCTAAGTCCTGCAAAGTTTCTTATACCCTCTCTGAAATTTAACTCTTTTATAGATTTCAATGCATGTTCCCTTACAAAATCCAGTCTTTCTGCTGTAGTAGCTAAGTTTTCTCTGTCACTCAGGTCCTCAGCGTCCGGTCCTGCCAGCACATTTCCATGAACTGTAGGAGTTACCAAAACACCCTTTCCTAATTTAGTCGGACATTGGAATATCACATGATTAACTAATTCCCCCTGTGTTTTATCCAAAACAAAATATTGTCCCCTTCTAGGAGTTATTTTAAATGTTTCCTCTGCTACCATTCCATGGATCTTATCTGCATATACTCCAGAAGCATTTATGATACATCTAGTTTCATAGTTTCTTTGATTTGTGATTACTCTGTATCCGCCTTCTATTTTTTCTATATCCAAAACTTCCGTATTTAGGTCTAATTTCACACCGTTATCTACAGCATTTTCCATGAGTGCTATAGTCATCTCCCATGGTCCTACTATCCCCCCTGTAGGAGCTAATAATGCTGCTACTGCGTCTTCATTTATCTTTGGCTCAACTTTTTTCAATTCATCTTTTTCAATTATTCTTACTCCTGGAATTTTATTTTCTATTCCCCTTTGTAATAATTCCTCTATATGTTCTCTTTCCTCTTCACTGTTTGCAACTACCAATGATCCTATTCTTTTGAATGGAAAGTCTAATTCTTCACTTAATTTATCAAACATTGCATTTCCCAAGGCATTATATTTAGCCATCAAGGTTCCTTCTGTAGCATCGTATCCTGCATGTACAATGGCTGAATTCGCCTTAGTTGTTCCATTGGCTACATCTGTTTCCTTATCTAATACCACTACATTCAGATCATATTTTGAAAGTTCCCTTGCTATAGATCCCCCTATTACTCCTGCTCCTACTATTAAAATATCTTGCATTGCTACCTCCTTAAAAATAACTAAATCTAATTTTTATTTAAAAACAAAAATAGCTGAACAAAACAGAATACGTATACTCTGTTTTGTCCAGCTCTCTTCATCTCTAGCTTCTATTTAATTTATACCATAATTATACACTACAACCTTTATTTTTACAATTTTTATTTAAAAATTTGTATTTAACCTTATTTCAGGTCTTTTCCTTAATTAATCCTGGTCACTTCTATGACTTCTTCAAACTTTCTTATTATATTGAAAAAATATTTTGAGCTGACATATTTAGGCAGTGAAAAATGCATTACTTTCTTTATGATAACATGTTCCCCGTCATCTATCTCACTTATTTTTTTATCCACCATTATCCTTATATCCTTTTCTTTGGCAATTTCTTTGATGATATCCTCTAGATCTTCACTTTGTTCATATTCTATGATCACTTTTTTTATTTTTCTTTTTTCAATAAAAGTTGTTTCGAATTTTTTTATTAAAAATGACACAAATAATATCATAGCAGAAGCTGGAAGTATAAAAAAATAAAATCCATATCCTATCCCTATCCCTAATATCGCTACCAGCCAAAGGGTTGCTGCAGTAGTAAGGCCTCTGACCTTATCCCCCCCTCTCATAATTACCCCGGCTCCTAAAAATCCTAGCCCTGATATAACTTGAGCTGTTAACCTTGTGAGATCCGCTTTTATATTTCCTATGCCTATTTCTGATGCTTTATTAGATATCATAAGCTGGATTATAGATACTATCGCTGCCCCTGCACAGGCCAGCATATTGGTCTTCATCCCTGCAGGTTTCCCCCTGTTTTTTCTCTCCAGCCCAAACAACGCACCAACTATGCAGGCTATAAATACTCGAAGTAAAAATTCATATAAATCCATTCCATAAAGCGTTGTTACCATCTCCATATTTTACCACTCCCTCTACGGCTACTCTAGGCCCTTATGTATCCCCAGTGGATACTGTCTAATAAATTCTAAAAAAGAAGCTCTGTATAGTTTAACCTACAAAACTTCTTTTTTAATTTTCATTTTAAATTTTCATATATTGTTTTTACAGATTCAAATATAAAACATTTTTATTTTTTAATTCACCCATAATTTATCTACCCCATTAAATTCGGTATAAACATAGCTATAGGTGCTGAATAAGTAAGGACTATAAGTACTATCATTAATGCTACTATGAATGGTATTATTTCTTTTACAAATTCGTCTAATTTGACGCCGACTATGGTACAGGTCGTAAACATCATTGATCCAAACGGAGGAGTTATTCCACCAATCATAATATTAACTATTAAGATTACTCCAAAGTGGATAGGGTCTATTCCCATACTGGTTACTGCCGGTACTAATAATGGTGCTAATATAATAAGTGCTGCTCCGCCCTCTATAAACATCCCGATAAATAATAATAATAAGTTGATTATTATTAACAATACAAACTTATTGTCTGTAAAATCCATCAGGAATGTTGTGATACTTTGAGGTATCCTTTCTAAAGTCAGATAGTAACCAAATACTTTAGCTCCTATTATAAGGAACATAACCGATCCGGTACCATATACTGTATCTCTTAAAATAATCGGGATATGTCTTAACTTTAATTTTTTATATACAAAAGTTCCTATTATTACACAAAATAATACTGCCATTCCCCCTGCTTCTGTAGGAGTGAATAGTCCAAAACGCATCCCCAATATAATCCCAAAGGGAATCAACAATGCCCAGATAGAATTTATAAACTGGATAGCTATTTCCTTAGGACTTGCAACCTTGTCTCTTGAAGGCAGATACCCTCTTTTTTTAGAGATTATATGAACGGTTATCATAAGTGCCACTGTCATCAATATCCCCGGTGTATAACCTGCTAAAAACATCTTGGATACAGATACATTGGCTATCAATGCATAGATGATCAAGTTTGTCCCCGGCGGTATTACCGGACTGACAGAAGATGAAGCTGCAGTTACTGCTGCTGAAAAGGGAGCACTAAACCCTCTTTTTCTCATTTCTGGTACCAGTATTTTAGACTGCATGGCTGCATCTGCATTGGCTGACCCTGAAATACCACCCATCATCATACTTAAAACTACGTTTACCTGAGCCAATCCCCCGGCCATATGCCCTGCTAAGACCTCTGCCATCTGCATCAGACTGTTACTGATTCCGGAATAGTTCATTACCGACCCTACCATTATAAAAAACGGCACCGCTAAATATGGAAATGACTCGATAGACGTTACAAATCTTTGCATGATCATGTTCATTGACATAACATTATCTACGAAGATAAAATAATACATAGATGCACCCATTAATGCAAAGGCTATTGGTATATTTAAGAAAAACAATATAAATAAAATTATTATTGGATAAAAACCTTCCACTTTCTCACTCCTTCCCGACTAAATTAGTTTTTTCTACACTTCTTTGTTCATCTATAAATAAGATTATGTCCTTAACCAAAAATTTCAATGAATAGAAGGTCATTAATCCGAATGAAACTACTATAGATGAGTTGATATATACATAGGATACCTCCAATGCCGAAGTAATCTTATCCGATCCTACTGTATAGTTGTAACTCAAATAAAATAGGGTTGCTGTTAAAACAAATAAAAAACTGTATATTATCAATTCTAAAAATCTTCTTCCTCTTTCTGGAAGTGCCTGTGTCAAAACTTCTACTCCTATCAATGCCTTGTCCTTATATGCTGCTGTAGCTCCTAAAAACACAGTCCATATGAAACATCCTACCGATACTTCCTCAATCCAGGCAAATTGAATCCCAAAACCATACCTTAAAATAACGTTGGTTATTACAGACAATACTGTGATACTTATTGCTATACTCCCCAGAATTACTTCTATATTTCTAAAGAAATTTTTCATATTCCACCCCATATTCAATTATCTTTAATCTATAAAACGATAATCGTAAACAGCCAGTGATAAACTCCCATCACAACTAGTCACGATCATCGAATTATACTTTAATTTTTTATTTAGCTCTGATTTCTTTTAATTCTTTTTGAATTTCATCATAGATTCCAGGAGTCCACTTAGGGAACTTAGAAAATACCTTAGCAGTTTCTACATTGAATGCAGGTAAATCTACCTCATTAAATTTAACTCCTAATTCCTCTAATTGAACCCTGTACTCTTTTTGTAATTCAACAGTAACGTCATTGTTATACTTAGCCCCTGCATCAAATTCCTCTTGGATGATAGTTCTTTGGTTTTCAGATAACCCTTCCCATACGTCTTTAGAGATACACACTGCTGATACTCCCAATAAATGATTAGTTAAAGAAACATTTTTTCTAACTTCATACATTTTTCTACCATAGATAGTCATAAGAGATCCTTCTAACCCGTCTACTACCCCTTGTTGAATTCCGCTGTATACCTCTGTAAATGGTAATGGAGTAGGGTTAGCCCCCATTGCTTCTAATGTATACATATATAATTGACTGTTTGGTACTCTTATCTTTACACCATTAAGATCTGCAGGAGTTTTAACTGCCTTATCCGTTAACATGCTTCTGAACCCAAATAAATAATCTAAAGATAATACTTTGATTCCTTTTTTAGCTGCTTCATCTTTTAAATTTTTTACTAAATCTGACTGAGTCATTGCTAAATACTCATCAAAGTTCTTGTATAACATAGGTCCGTTGATGGCATTAAAATCAGGTACATAGTCTCCGACAAAGTTAAGTCCGTCTACCGATATCCAGTTTGCACCACTTACAACTTGTTCCATACTGTTTTTTCCAATTGGTAGTTGACCATTTGGATACAATTGTAATTCTAAACTTCCACCAGATCTTTCATTAATTTTTTCTACAACTCTTTTTAATGACTTAGCTGTCTGTTCCTCTTCTGCAAACTTAGTACTTAATTTAATAACTACCTTTTTTTCCCCAGTATCCGTTGCTGCCTCTTCTTTTTTTCCACAACTAATAAACAGCATTAAAGATGCCACTATTAATGCTAATATCTTTGCAAATTTCTTCATTTTTCCCCCTATTATTTAATTTTTTATTTTAATAAACGTTTCTTATTAATAACCTCTAATTTTTTTTACCTTTAAAAAGTTTACAGCACGATCAGGGAAATCTGTAAATACCCCGTCCACTCCAACCTTATTATAAAATATATCCAGCATATCTTCAAAGTTTGATGCATATCCAGGTATTCTTCCCTTATCTAATCTAAATGTATAAGGGTGTACCACCATTCCATATCTGTGAGCATCTTTTACCATATCTGTAATAATTAAATTACCTTTTGTAGACCTGTTAGTTACAAGCATGGGCTTCCAGGGTCCTATCCCGTCGGCATATTGAGATATTTTTTCCATCCCAACCTCTTCAAACATCCAGTCATAGTTATAAGGTACAGCTTTTCCGTCTTCGTATACCATAGTTTCATCCCAGCTGGTTTCTGCTATTAACTGCACTAATTTTATATCCATCCCAAATTCCGGCAATAATTCAGTTTTTATACGTATAAGCTCATTGGGATCAAAACATTGTAAATAAACTAAGTCATTTTTTTGGGTATAACCGTATTTTTTAAGAACTTTTAATACTGCCACACTTATATCTTTTCCTTCATGTCTGTGGAACCAAGGTGCCTTGATCTCTGGGTAGATCCCTATATTTTCACCTGTACTTTTATTTAATCCCTGGATCAATTCGATCTCCTCTGCCAGAGTATGAACTCTGAAGTCAGATTTCCAAATTGGGAATCTCTCAGGAAATCCTGCCACTGTTTTTCCACCTTTAACATTAAACCCTTCGGTCATCTTAAGGCCCTTTATCTCTTTCAATGTGAAATCAATGGCATAATATCTGCCGTCCTCTCTCTTTCTATACGGATAAACTTCAGCTACATTGGTTACTCTGTCAAGATAATGATCATGTAATACTACTAATTCATTATCCTTTGTCATAACTACATCTTGTTCGATATAATCTGCACCCATTGCATATGCCATAGATTTTGCTGCCATACTATGCTCTGGCAGATAACCGCTGGCTCCCCTGTGAGCTACTACGATCTTCTTTGTTTCTTTTGTCTTTTCTGTTTTTTTCTCCTCCGCAACATTTATAGTACTGCATCCTACAAATACCAGCACGAGCAATAGACCAATTATTTTTTTCATCTTCCTCCCCCTTTTTTTATACCTCTCTTAGATCCCTAAATTTATCTGGGAAATTAGTAATTATTCCAGTTACTCCAAAGTCTTTCAATATTTTCGCTTCTTCTACACTATTTACTGTCCAAATATAGGTTTTTATCCCCATCTCATTCATTTTTTCTACCATTTTTCTACCAGTAAACTCTCCATAGAAGTGGAGGCTGTATATTTTTAAGTTATTTAGTTTTATATAATTTTCTATATCCATAAATCCTGCAGTTAAAAGTAAGCCTGTTTTTAACTTGGGCTCCAACTTATTTATCTCTTTTATTATACGATGATTAAAGGAGGATATTATGACATCACCTTCTACCCTTCCTGCTCTTTTCAATATTTCAACTACTTTTCCCTCTATTTTATTCATCTCATCGTGCCTTACTTTAATCTCTATATTTAAAATTTTATTTTCCGGCACTATCTTCAGCAGTTCCTCTAAAGTCATTATTTTTTCACCTTTAAATTCCTCTGAAAACCAACTGCCCAGATCCAATTTTTTTAGGTCATATAAATTTATATCCCTGAGAAACCCCTTCCCAGATGTCGTTCTCTCCAAGGTGAAATCATGAAATACAACCACTTCCCCAGAACCAGCCAATTGAACGTCTACCTCAAAACCATCACAACCCAGTTCCAGTCCTTTTAATATAGATACTCTGGTATTTTCAGGAGCATAACCTGAAGCTCCCCTGTGAGCAATTATTTTCACCTTTACCCCCTTAAATGTTTTTAACGTATGGTAAGTTTAACACTTTTATGTGAAATATTCATCTATTTCAAGTAAAAACATTGTAAATACAACAAAAAAAGTTATTATAAAAATATTGTATGCACCCATACAACTTATAATAACCTGACTCTATTTACTCTAGGTGTATTTATTTTTGTCTTGTATTAAGAATATGATAAAAATATCAAAAAGTCAAGAAAATTGTTCGTTTCACAATGTAAAATGGTTATTTTTTTAACATTTAATCTGATTTTAGGTCTTTTATACAGAATTTTTATTACGAAAGTCCATTTTTAAGTGTAAAAAAAAGCTAACGCTTCTTCAACCCCCAGCCCCCATCTTGGGGGTTTTTGGTATAATAACTATTATGACTACTATTACACTTAAAGATATTCTTACCAACGACAACCTAAAAGCTTTTTTTAAG
>NZ_QUAJ01000043.1 GCF_003391055.1 Psychrilyobacter piezotolerans | reverse complement strand
TCTCTTTCTAAAATGGTAATATGTTCTCGATTCATAGAAACCTCCATTAATGTTTGCTCGCACATACATTATACCAAGGAAGTCTCTATGGATCTTTTTTTGTTGCATTTAATTATACAATGTAAGTTATGAATTAGAAAAAAATAATATTCAATACAGATCACAAGTAAAATTACCTATTATATATGATGGGAAATTAAAAATAGAAGAGGGATATAGAATTGATGTTTTAGTTGAAGAAAAAATTATATTAGAACTTAAGGTTGTTGAATCTTTAAAGGTAGTGCATAAAGCTCAATTGTTAACTTACCTAAAACTCAGTAATAAAAAATTAGGGCTCCTTATAAACTTTAATGAAGAGTTGTTAAAAAAAGGGATAAAAAGATATATATTAGACTAAGTACTTAAACCTTGGACACGAAGTACAAGAAGAAAGAATTAAAACTTAGTGAACTTTCTAGTCTTTCCTTTGTGACCTTCGTGTAGAGGTTTTGGTTTTAATCTGTGTAATCTGCGACAAGAAAAAAGACAGCTGTGTTGTAGCAGTAGAATAATTTAATTAGTGTAAATTGGTGGCAAAGAAAGAGTCAGACCTTAGTCAGGGTCAAAAAGAAGAGGTTTTCTTAGTAAGATTCGTGTAATTCGTGACAAGGTTTCAAATTTTTTTAAATTAGTTTTATTTTTATCGAGGTATTTACCTCTTTTTTTTATGGTATAATATGGAGTATAATAAATAAACTCATAGGGAGGTTAAAAATGATTAATTTAAATAAACTTGAAGAAGCTAAAAATAGATTAGTAAAAGAATTTAGTCCTAAAAAAATATATATATTTGGATCTTATGCTTGGGGAGAACCAAATGAAGATAGTGATCTAGATATTATGGTTCTTACAAAAGATTGTAAAAATAAAATTATAGAGATGAGACGTGGGATAAAAGCGTTGAGAGGAATTGGATTTCCTAAAGACATAATCGTAGAAAGTGAAATGGAATTTAAAAAAAATTCAAAGATAGAAAATCGGATTGAAAGTGATATTTTAGAAAGGGGGTATTTAATTTATGAAAATACCAATTAAAGATAGTGAGGTAATGTTATTTTAGACAAAATAATTGAACTGGATAAAGAGTTTGAAAAATTATATGAATCAGCAGAAAATTTAACTCCATATTCTACAGCTTACAGATACATGGATACAGGTTTTGGTTTGCTACCATCTCATGATTTAGTTGATGAAGCAAAAAATGATAGTTTAAAAATTTTAGAATTTGTAAAAAATAAATTAAATAAAATCATAAAGTAAACAAGAAAAATCATAGAACGCGAATGTATAAAATATACATACACGGATAAAAAGCTATGAAAAAGCAGGATTTTATTTCATTCTTGGTAAAGATCTAATCCTTGAAAATTAAATATTTTCTTAGTGAGATTAGTGTAATTCGTGACAAAAGAGAATAGATTCTTTTAGTGTTAAAAAATTAATAAAAAAAGTCTCTAATTGTACATTTTACACTGTACATTATGTTTTAATCGAGGGAGTATTATGAAAAGAGAAACGACAGGAAAGATAATATTAATTATGGTATTTTTAACCACATTTTGGTTCTCCTCCAAGCCTGCGACTGAATCTGCCGGCCAGTCTGGGAAGGTTTTGATAAATCTGAGGTTGGTTACTGAAGAAGATGTAGCATTGAAAACAAAAAAATACCGTGTTTTATCCAGGGGTATACGAAAAATAGCTCATTTCAGCCTTTATTTTATAGGAGGAATCGGGGCTTTTCTTGCTACGGGAAGCCTGAAAAAAAGCCTTCTCATAGTATTTATCCTGGGAGGAATAGACGAATTTCATCAGCACTTTGTCCCTGGCAGGGGAGCACAGTTTACCGATGTACTGATAGATACACTGGGAGGAAGTGCCGGAGCTATAGCTATTAAATTTAGGGAGTATAAATTTTCTTAGTGAGTAAGTCACGATCGTTGTTGTTGGAACAGTACTGCTAAAGTTGGACGACTATAAACTTCGGAATTTAAAACCAAGAAGAAAAGATTCCCTTAGTGTGTCTCATTATCTCATTTCTTTGTGATGAAGCCTTTTAATTTTATAAATCTGAGAAAATCTGTGTAATCTACAGGAATATTGAGATTGTAATTTCAAATAATCTCTAATATCTGACTAAGTTCAACTACAGAGTTATATTCATAACTCTAAGTTTCAGTTATGTGACAAAAAAATTAAGAACTTCTGTGCTGTAGCAGTAAAAATTTATAAATTAGTGATACATTTAAATTTCTTTATTAAATGATAAAGAAGTTTAATATTCGTATAACCTTGGTGGCAAAAATTAGATTCTAAAGATTCCATCTTTAATACGGGTCACTTTGATACCACGAGTATTAAAATTGATTCTAACTTTAGAATAAATTTTAAATGTGGGAAAGAAAAATTAACGAAAGAGTTCAAGAAGGTTTATATGTTGTCTTAGTGAGTAAGTCACGATCGTTGTTGTAGAAACAGTAGAGCTGAAGTGTAACGACTATAAACTTCATTTTTAAAAATCTAAAGAAAAGTCAGAATATCAAAGTCAGATTCTAGTCTGCGTCAAAGGTAGAAGGTTCTAACCAAGAAAAGATTTTCTTAGTGATCTTTTTAGTTATTCCTTTGTGAGCTTTGTGTAAGTGTTTTGATACACTTAGTATGCTCTTTATCTCTATTCTTCGTGCTGAAGGTTTATTCGTGATAATTAGTGGCAAAGAGAAAAATCTAAGGGTTTCGCCCTTAATACGAGTTACCTTGATGCCACGATTATTAAAGTTTATTCTAATTTATAGAATAAATTTTAAATGTGGAAAAAAAAGCTAACGGAAAAATTCAAGAAGTTTCCTTACTCTTTCTTCTTATGGAGATTTCATGAATATCAAAATTAATTCTAACTTTAGAATAAATTTTAAATATGAATCTCATAACAGAGAAAACGAAGCTAAAACCATCTTGTCTTAGTGGAGTAATACACGATCGTTGTTGTAGAAACAGTACTGCTGAAGCTCAACGACTATAAACTTCACTTTTAAAATCTGAAGAAAAGTCAGAATATCAAAGTCAGAATTTAGTCTGCGTCAAAATTGGGTTTAAAACAAAAAAAATCAGTAAAAATCCATATAGATCTGTGTCATCCGCGTTCTATTTAATACCGCTAAATCAGACTCTATTCTTAATATATTTTGAACTCTTTTCCTTCTAAAATACTCTTTTTAAACTCCTCATCTGTTACTTTTTCAAAGTGAACTAAATCTACAAAATATATTATCCTGCTTTCCTCTATATCCCATCTCATTAAGTTTATTTCTGTGCTGGTAAAATCACCAAATACAGCGATATCTATGTCGGAAGTTTTTTTATATTTTTTACTTCCTCTGGAACCAAAAATAACTGCTTTTTCTACCCCGTGTAGAATTAAAATAGCTCTTAATTCTTCCTCGGATCTCTTCTCTAATCCAAACATTATTCCACCTCTTTATCTTTCATATTTAGATAAAAAACTTTTAATTCTTTGTAATAGGAGTGAATGATTTTTTCATATATTTCATCAGAAGTTGATTGGGAGTAAGTATGGGTAGTCAGGTTTCTATCCTCTATCATATCTATCCACAATTTGGCATTTTTTATAACTTCATTATTAAATCCTGCCCGAATAGTACTTTTGGGAGCTTTGGCTTCTGTAAGACCTTCGGAATTAAGGAAATATTTCATCACTTTCCAGGATAATTCCAGTGTAAATTCAAATCTCTGTATAACACCATCTCTTATGGTAGAGGAGTTTATTGTTTTACTTTCTTCTATAGCCTCATTTAAACGTTCCAATGCGTTTTTATAATCAGATATTCTTTCATCCCATCTTTTAGCCATGATTATTTCTCCTTTTATTTCTGTATTTATTACTGTAATTATATCATAAAAATTTATGTATACATTTAATTTTTTTTATTGAATTCACATTTAAAATCAAGTTTTCCATACACTTAATTTTTATAATCGTGAACATCGTTTAATATTCGTATATCATTTATGTCGTTCGTGATAAAGAGAAAAAAAGATTTTGATTTTATAAATCTGAGAAAATCTGTGTAATCTGTGACAAAAAAATAAAAACTACTGTGTAATAGCTATAAAAGTTTTATAAATTAGTGTAAATTGGTGGCAAAGAAAGGTTCTAAAGGTTTCGCCTTTAATACGAGATACTTTTTCTCTCCAGCAAGAAATAAGTATCCAAAAAGTGCCGGAAGTTTCTAATTGTCTTTGCATTGTAATACACGATCGTCATTGTAGAAACAGAGGGCTGAAGTATAACGACTATAAACTTCACTTAAAACCAAAAAGAAGGTTCTAACCAAGAAAATATCTGACTAAGTTCAACTACAGAGTTATGTCCATAACTCTAAGTTTCAGTTATGCGACAAAAACAAAAACTTCTGTGGTGTAACAGTAGGAGGTTGAAGATTGGTGGCAAAAATGTTTTTCTTTGTGATGTAGAGGTATTTACCTCTTTTTTTTTATGGTATAATATTAGCAATAGAATTTACAGAGATATTGTAAAAAGGAGGATATCATGATAAAGGATGAAATCATACAGATAATTCTGGAAAAATTAAAAGATATAGACAAGGAGATTGTATATATCTTCGGTTCCTATGCTAAAAAAGAAAATACCGAAGATAGTGATGTGGATATAGCTTTTTATTCCAAAGATGAGTATGATTCCTTTGATATATTTCTTTTAGCCCAGGAGATCAGCTCCGAAATAAAAAAAGAAGTGGATCTGGTACAGTTAAAAAATTCTTCTACAGTATTCCAGAAAGAAGTAGTTGAAAATGGAATATATATATATGAAAAGAGCAGTACTCTGAGGGAAAAATTTGAACTGCTGGTATACAAAAAATATTTCAAATTAAATGAAGAAAGAAAAGAAATAATAGATAACTATGAGGTGTAAAGGTGAGAGATGATATTATTTTAAATAAGAGTGAAACTATAAAAAGGTGTATTGCCAGGATCAATGAGGAGTATGATGGGAACCCTGAAAACCTGAATGATTACAGGAGGCAGGATTCCATTATCTTAAATGTTCAGAGGCTTTGTGAAGCAAGTATAGATATAGCTACCCATTATATAAGAAAAAATAAATTGGGTATCCCCCAGACAAGTAAGGAAAATTTTGAAATTCTGGAAAAAAATAATGTGATAACCGAGGAACTGAGTTCACGTCTCCAAGGTATGGTAGGGTTCAGAAATATAGCAGTTCATGATTATCAGGCTTTAAATTTAAAGATAGTTGAAAAAGTGGTAGAAGAATATATCTATGACAGCTTAAAGTTAGCAAGGATGATACTGGAAAAGTAATGACTGTAAACTTCGACACAGAACGCCCCCTTTGGTTCCCCCTCTTAATCTAAGTGGGGAGGAGTAGGATTCCTGAGGGAGAATAAAAACTTGGACACGGAGAACACAGAGGGAAGAAGAGTTTCCCGGAGAAACCTCAGTGGACTCTGTTTTACATTCTCAGTGAATCTCTGTGTAGGGGGAGGCTTTAAGATTAGTGTAAATCGGTGGCAAAAAAAGTCAGATTCTAGTCAGCGTCAAAAAAGTTCTGATCTATAAGGGAGTATTATGAAAAGAGAAACAACAGGAAAGATAATATTGATAATAGTATTTATAACTGCATTTTGGTTTTCATCCAAGCCTGCGAATGAATCAGCCGGCCAGTCTGGGAAGGTCCTGGTAAAAATGAAACTGATCACAAAAGAAGATGCAGCCTTGAAGACAAAAAAATACCTTATTTTATCCAGAAGTATAAGAAAGGCAGCTCATTTCAGCCTTTATTTTACAGCAGGAATCGGGGCCTTTCTTGCTACCGGGAGTTTGAAAAAAAGTATTCTCATAGTATTTGTCATGGGTGGGATAGATGAATTTCACCAGTACTTTGTCCCCGGCAGGGGAGCACAGTTTACAGATGTACTGATAGATACGCTGGGAGGAACTGCAGGAGCTGCAGCTGTTAAATTAGCAATAGGAAAAAAAATAAATAAATAAATAAAGCTCACAAAGGGTAGATTTATGTAATTTACCTAAAAAGAGGAATTAAACATTTTGGTTTTAACAAAAAAAATTGAAAGAAAGATAACTTTGGTTACTTTCTCCCTTTCGACATTTAGAAATCCCTTTTTACTTATAAAAGATTTCTAATGTTCGTCGCCACGGCAGAGTGCCTAAAGGGCGAGAGAGGGTAAAGGTTCTAAAGATTCCATCTTTAATACGGGTTCATTTCTCAGCTTGATCTGAGAAACGGAACCAAAGAGGATCAAGAAGATTTATAATTGTCTTTGTGAGTAATACACAATCGTCATTGTAGGAACACTACAGCCGAAGTGGAACGACTATAAACTTCAGAGAGATACTTTAAATTTTTTTAGTTTTTTCAACTTTGAAAGTGATCTTACTTTGTACTTTCATATATACTAGAGCGTTCAACAAATTAAGTTCCGCAAAGTAGTGAGGACTGTAGCTTTCAAAGCTCGTATGTTGATACTTTACTTGGGAACAATTTTTCAAAGTTTGGCACTTTTTGGCTACTTTTTCTTGCTATAGAGAAAAAGTAACTCGTATTAAAGGCGAAAACTTTAGAATCTATTTGATTTTTTATATAAAAAGAAAAAAGTTTCTGTGCTATAGTAGTAAGATCTTAAAAAAATGGTGTAGATTGGTGGTAAAAAAAGTTATAAAGAGTCCCTCTTTAATACGGGTCTGTTTCGGATTCACGATTATTAAAATTAGATGTAACTAAATCTAATTTCAAATGTGAGTCTGAAAAAAAAATAGATGAAAGAAGGTTCCAAAGTTTCCGTCTTTGATACGGCCCCTTTCGATTCACGATTATTAAAATTAGATGTAAGTAAATCTAATTTTAAATGTGGTTGATACAAGGGGGAAAGAAAATCAAGAAGATTTATATGTTGTCTTTACAAGTAATACACAATCGTCATTGTAGGAACAGTACTGCCGAAGCTCAACGACTATAAACTTCGCTTAAAAGTCAAAAGAAAATTCAGATTCTCTTAGTGAATTCATCACCTCTTTTCTTTGTGATGAAGAATTAAGTGTTTTGAATTTATGAATCTGTGAAAATTAGATTATATATCTATAGTAATCTGTGTCAAAAAGTCAGGATGTCAAAGTCAGATCTTAGTCAGCGTTAAAATTGGCTTAAAATAAAAAAAAGAATAATCCGTAAAAATCCATTAGATCTGCGTCATCCGCGTTCTATGAATTGGTGGTAAAAAAAGCCCTCAAAAGTTGAGAGCTTTTTTTTGAATGATCTTATTTTTGGTAGCTGTATGGTGTGAAAGGCGGTGTTACCTGGTTGGCAGAAGTAGTTGAAATAACAGACATCCCTGCCGCCATTGTACCTCCGGAACTGCCACCTTCCATACCTGGACCTGCATCACCGCTGCCACCGGCATCTACTTCCATACCAAAGGCAGCCATAAAGGAATCTGCAAGAGCGGTAGGAGCAACAGTAGCAGTAGTTGTATCTGCATCAGGTGCAGACTCGGACTCAAAGAAGTCTGTTGCAGATTGTTCCTGCTGCTCTGCATCGTTATTTTCTTCGCCATCTACTCCTTTAGTCCATTCGCGGTCACGAAATATGGCTATATCTGTTTTATTTTCTTCAGCATTTACCCCAATATTCATTAGAGCAGTGAGGGCAAAGATTAAAAATATTTTTTTCATATAAATTACCTCCATTAAAAAAATTAGAATGCGAAACCTACCGACAAGGTCCCCAGAAATTTGATCTCATCTACAGCTTTATCCTCTTTGAAGAGGTCCTGGGCAGCCAATCCTATGGAAACAGGGTAGTCCGGCATAGGAACTATACTGGTACCAAAGGTAGTGATACCAGAGGAATAATCTAAAATAAGACTCATTTGAGGATGGATATATACTGCTCCTGAAATAAATTCTCCCCATTTATGCTCTCTTTCATTTCTAGTGGTATCGATATCGTCCTTGCTGATATCAGCATATCCGTTGCTTCCTATCCCTGCACTTATAATAACCGGAGCAACATTATTTGGTAATAATTTGGTTACAGCAGCATAATAGCTGGGATCTAATTTATCATCGTGGGTATCGTGCCATAGATCGACATTGGAGACACCTACAGATGCTCCCAGTCCATAAGCGGTAAAAGTCCTACCTAAACTAAGGTTGACAGAACCTCTGTTGAAAGCTCCCCCGTCCCGGGGATCGATACTACCAATGGAAAGGGATGCAGCTCCCCCTACAGATTTAATCGGATCTCCAAACCCTCCCCCAAAGGCTAAGGCACCATCGGTATCATCACTATAGGAAGTCCCGGCAACTCCCATAAAACCTGTACCGAATCCAGGAACTAACCCCGATGGAGCTCCAAAAGAGAATCCGGGAGCAGTGGCAAGACCGCTGAAATCATCGACTAAATAAAATAATTTATCAGATTTTTTTTCCCTGGATATTTCCTTTAATTCTGAAAGAGCACTGGATGAAGCAGCAATATTGGCGGCATTTTCAGCCATGGCAAAACTGCTTATTAAAAGTCCCCCTAAAACAATAGTTTTTTTCAAATTCATAATTTCCTCCCTATTAATATAATAACCTAAGTTGTTACTTGTAAAAAAACCTAAGAATTCCATCCTTGTATAATGAAGTAGAGCTATAAAAGATTATTTCACTCCTAAAGGAGCGAGATACTTTAGATATCGCGATTATTTTATTTTATCTAATAACATTAGAAAAAAATAAAAATGCGAGCTAGAAATAAGTATACAAAAAGAGCCGGAAGTTTATACTCTTCCTTTTTATGGCTTCACGAGTTTACGACTATAGACTTCGTTTCAAATTTAAAATATAGTAATCTGAAAAATCTGCGACAAAAATATGATTTTAAAACATCTGTGTAATAGCAGTAAAGTATTTAAAAATTAGTGATACATTTAAATTTCTTTATTAAATGATAAAGAAATTTAATATTCGTATAACCTTGGTGACAAAAAAATTCTAATCGTTCCGTCTTTAACTGACTCTGTTTAGATTCATGAGTATTAAAATTAGATATAACTAAATCTAAATGTGACTGAGTAGAATATTTACTGAAAAGCTAAGGAACATCTAAAAAAGTTTTTTTTTAACCTCAAAAATGATCTCTTAGCGAGTCTCGTTATCTCATTTCTTTGTGATGAAGAATTAAATATCTTATTAAGATAGCAACTGGAGTTAATAATTTATTTATTTATTTATTTATTTATTTATTCTGATAAATAATCATTAATTTAATATAATTTTCATTTTCTTCCAATATTCTGATCTGAAGGTGTTCCCCCACAGAAAAGGAACTCATTCCGTGGATCTGTTCCCTGTAAAATACTCTGTCACCCTTTACTACTCCCAGTTCCGGGGTATCTATAGAGGAAAATGTCCAGCTGGACACGGTATATTTATTTAATTTTAATTTTTTAAGCCTTGCATTTATTATTTCATATAATGGTTTTTCATTTGAGGGCAGGATATTTACTAACTGATTAAAATCAGAATAACTTTCATCGATATACCATATTAAAAGACCCTTTCTGTAGGGAATATTCAATCCGGTGCGAAGGAGACCCTCGTCGATATCTTTATCTACGGGGTTTCTATATTCTATAAGGATATATCTTTTTAAGAGGACATCTCCAAAACTATGGATAAAACCATGGTGGGTAAATTTCTTTCCAGTAGTTTTCATGTCAAAATTTTTAACGGTATCGGACATGACCGTTAAATTTGAGATATAGGCTCCTTTGGGTCCCTCTTTATCATAGGGGATTAAACTTACCATGATCTCTATAATCTCTCCGTTAAATTGGTTCAAATCGAACTCCAGGGGGATCCATTCCCCTCTCCTAACTTTTTTGCTGGTTTTATTTTTTAATAAAAACCACCTATCCTCCCCACGACGGCGTACATGGACTTTCCCCATTTTTTTATCCGGTTCAGAATTAAACCAAAGATCAAATTTT
Source organism: Psychrilyobacter piezotolerans (assembly GCF_003391055.1). Lineage (NCBI taxonomy): Bacteria > Fusobacteriati > Fusobacteriota > Fusobacteriia > Fusobacteriales > Fusobacteriaceae > Psychrilyobacter > Psychrilyobacter piezotolerans. Next base: position 5,615 of record NZ_QUAJ01000043.1, on the reverse strand, counting down.
AAAATATTATCTGTATTCTTGGGAAGAAAAACAGAGAATTTAATATTATTGTCAGAGCTGAGGTAATTATCGGTATAATACAGATCCCTTCCATTTGAAGGAAGTTCTATTCTTTTTCCTGGAAGGTCTATTTTTATGAGATTATCAAAATTTTTATTATTAATTGTATAAAGTTTGAGAAATCGCCCTCCTTTTTTTATCTGGTTCAGGTCATAATTTTTTATCTGGGCCCAGAAAGCAGGGGTATTTTTATCGTTATATTTTGTCTGCAGATTATATCTGTGGTAACCTCCCAGGGAATTCAGTTTGCTCCCGATAATCTCGCCACAGTAGAGATCACCCATGACAGACCAATAACCTATGGTTGAATCTCCTTTATACAGGTCTGACAATCCCAAAAAGTGCCCTATTTCGTGGATATATAGATCCAGGGGAATATCCTGGGGAACTAAGGCATATTTATCTATTTTCCAGATTTTATTATTATGATCTTTAAAATAATAAAACCTGCTTTCAGAAATATTTTTTATCCTGTTAAAATGGGGCCAGATAGCCCGGCTTCCCAGGGAATTCGGGAGGTGCTCCCCCTTTCCTGCATAGAGGATAATAAGACCGTCGATGACGCCGTCTTCGTTCAGATCATACTGGGAAAAATCCACTTTTTTTTCTATTAATTTATTGATGGATAAAATTATTAAATAGGCAGCTCTTATACGGTCGCCCTCTTCACTGATATTTTTCCCATAAAATTCAATGGGGTTAGGAGCTGTAAACCATCCATAGATATCTTGTTCACTGCCCTCTAGTATGAAGGTTCCTCTGGATTCCAGATCAAAGTATTTTTTAGCTGAAAGTAGTTTTTGGCCGTTGTAACCGCTATATTCCTCAGGGTTAAAAAACATCTTCCTATACAGCTCAGGAGTAAACTCATCTCCCCTGCGATGATTTACCAGCTCTTTTTCTATGCGATGAAGGTCGGAATATTTATAGTTGGGGAAATCTATTAAAACTGTAAGGGGTTTAAAAATTTCGCCAAGTAAAAATGTACAGCTGAGAAAAAATAAAACTATGATTTTCATGATACCTCCTCAAAAATTTAATTATTTTTTAATTAAAATTCAGAATATATAAATTATACTTCTTTTTTAAAATTTCCCTTTAAAATAAAAATTAATATTAAGGGAATTAGCCACCAATAAACAAGAATCTTCATCGGTGAAAAAAAAATAGTCGCAGATCACACAGGTGGAGACAAATTTTAATCAAGAAGAAAGAATTTCTTAGTGAGATTTCGGGTTATTTATTTGTGAGCTTAGTGTAAAGGATGTGGTTTTAATAATCGTGAACAACGTTTAATATTCGTATAACCTTGGTGTAAATTGGTGGCAAAAGAAAGTTCTAAGGGTTTCGCCCTTAACTGAGATCATTTCTTGCCTTGATGCAAGAAAAAGATCCAAAGAAAATCAAGAAGTTTATAAATGTCTTAATAAGTAAGTCACGATCGTTATTGTAGAAACAGTACTGCCGAAGCGGAACGACTATAAACTTCAATTTAAAAGTACTAATTATTATTACTTAGGTTTCTCTTGCGAAGAGAAACCATGGGAAGGAAGAGTTAGATTTTAAATTCGTGACAGAGAAAGGTTTTAGATCAGCGATAATCATAGGCATTATCAGATTTGATCCGCGTTCTATGAATTAAAGATTTTGAAATTATGGAGGGGTAATTCACGAATTACTTTTACGATAAAATATTTATAAAATCATTGGCAAAAAAAGTTTATGTGATTTATGGCAAAGAAAGAAAAAATCTTTTTTAAATACTTTTTTACAAAAAAGATAAAATAAGCTATAATACTAGGAAAGAAAAGGTTTTTTAGGAGGGCAAAAATGGCTACATTTTTAACGGTAATTTTATTTATACTTGCTATCTCTTTAATTGTTTTAGTAATTATTCAACCTGACAGAAGTAAAGGTATGAGTGGAGGAATAGGAACAGGTGCTACCAATAGTATTTTTGGTGTACATGATGATGGTGGACCCTTAGCTAAAGCGACTGAATTTGTAGCAGCTGGATTTTTAATAGTAGCATTATTACTATATCTAGTAAGCTAAAGAGATGAGGCTGACCTGTAAAGGGTTAGCCTCTTTAATTGTGTATGGAATTATTAATTTATGATATGGAAAGGAATAATTTAAAACAGTAATTATTCCTGATTGGATGCAATGTGGCATTGCTTTAATGTTGTACAGATAATGAAATTTGTGATATAATGGAGATCGAAATGAATACACTTTTCCAAAAAAATTATGACGGGGTCAGACCTCTGGCATATGCCCTGCGTCCTAAAACCTTAGATGAGTATATAGGGCAGGAAAAAATTATAGGCAGAGGAAGTGTCTTAAGGAAATTAATAGAAAAGGGAAAGATGATCAACTCTATATTTTTCGGTCCCCCTGGGACAGGGAAAACATCTTTAGGTGTGTTGATTTCAAATGAACTTGACTATAGTTTTGAAAAATTAAATGCAACCACTGCTAACTTAAATGATTTCAGGCAGGTCATAGACCGAGCCAACAGAAGATTGGAATTAGAAAATAAGAGAACACTCCTATTTTTAGATGAGATCCACAGGTTTAACAAGTTACAGCAGGATGCACTCCTCCCTCATACAGAGGACGGACTCATAGTTCTCATAGGAGCAACTACAGAAAATCCATACTATGTCCTCAATAATGCTCTTCTTTCGAGATCCATGATCTTTGAATTTGAGAAATTGAGTAAAGATGAGATATTAAAACTCATTGAAAACGGACTCAGTTATAAAAATATAAAATTGGATTCGGAGATAAAACTTTATATTGAGGAGTTATCTGCCGGAGATGGAAGGATAGCTTTAAACTATCTGGAATTGATTTCAGAAGTAGGGGAAAGTATGAATCTGGAGGAAGTGGAAAATCTGCTTCAAAAGAGAAAAGCCGGTTATCATAAAAAAGAAGATAAATATAACACCATCTCGGCATTCATTAAAAGTATCAGGGGATCGGATCCAGACGCTGCCGTTTATTGGCTGGCTAAGATGTTAGACGGGGGAGAAGATCCGAGGTATATTGCCAGACGGTTACTCATCAGTGCATCGGAAGATGTAGGTTTGGCCAATCCAGAAGGACTCATTATGGCAAATGCTGCTATCCTGGCCTGTGAAAAGATAGGGATGCCGGAGGTAAGAATTATATTGTCAGAAGTGACTATCTATCTGGCCATATCTTCTAAATCATCCAGTTCATACGAGGCTATCAATTCAGCCATGATGGATATAAAAAATGGAGTTATAGAGGATGTGCCGACTCATCTGACCGATCTGGGTAAAAAAGATTATAAATACCCCCACGGATATGAGGGCAACTTTGTATACCAGGAGTATAAAAAAAATAATAAAGTTTATTACCTTCCGCAAAACAATAAGAATGAAAGATTAATTTTAGAAAAATTAAATAAGCTGTGGAAGAGCAAATATAGTAGATAAAATAATTAAATATATGCCAAATGAGGCAAAAGAGGAGAAACAGTGAACATAAAGAATATAGCTATTATAGCCCATGTAGACCATGGGAAAACAACATTAGTAGATGCAATGTTAAGACAATCAGGAGTATTCGGTGACAGAGAAGAACTTGTTGAAAGAGCGATGGACTCAAATGATATCGAAAAAGAAAGAGGAATAACTATCTTATCTAAGAATGCATCGTTAGATTTTGGTGGATACAAGATAAATATCGTAGATACTCCAGGCCATGCTGACTTTGGTGGAGAAGTACAAAGAATATTAAAGATGGTAGACTCAGTACTATTATTAGTTGACGCATTTGAAGGTGTAATGCCACAGACTAAATATGTATTAAAGCAGGCATTAGAGCACGGGTTAAATCCAATTGTTGTAGTAAACAAAATCGACAGACCAAACTCTACTCCTGAAGAAGTAGTAGACCTAGTATTCGATCTATTTGTTGAATTAGGAGCAAACGATCACCAATTAGAATTCCCAGTAATATTTGCTTCAGCGAAAAACGGGTTTGCAAAATATGAATTAGCTGATGAAGATCTAAACATGCAGCCATTATTTGAAACAATAGTTAAGCATGTAAAAGACCCTGAAGGAGATCCTGAAGCTCCAGTACAAATGTTAGTTACTAACATATCTCCAGATAACTACTTAGGAAAATTAGCAACTGGAAGAATCCATAATGGTGTTTTAAATAAAAACCAAGAAGTAACTTTGATCAAAAGAGATGGTGAATTAGTAAACTTCAAGATCACTAGAATATTTGGTGCTGAAGGAATGAATAGAATAGAGCTGGACACGGCAGTTTGCGGGGATATCGTAACAGTTGCCGGAACAGAGAAATTTGATATCGGTGAAACAATAGCAGACAGAGCTAACCCAATGGCATTACCGTTAATCGATATAGATGAACCTACATTAGCTATGACATTTATGGTAAGTACTTCTCCATTCGTTGGAAGAGAAGGAAAATTTGTAACTTCTAGAAACATCTGGGATAGATTAGCTAAAGAAGTAGAACATAATGTAAGTATGAAGATAGAAAGAACTGAATCTGCTGATGCTTTCATAGTAAAGGGTAGAGGAGAACTTCAATTATCTATATTAATAGAAAACATGAGAAGAGAAGGATTTGAATTACAGGTAGCTAAACCTCAAGTTATCATGAGAGATATCGACGGAGTGAAATCTGAGCCTATCGAATTAGCTATAATTGACGTTGCAGATGAATTCACTGGTGTAGTAATCGAGAAGTTAGGAATCAGAAAAGGTGAAATGATCAACATGGTTCAAGGAACTGATGGATATACAAGATTAGAATTCAAAGTACCTGCAAGGGGACTTATCGGATTCAGAAATGAATTTATGACAGAAACTAGAGGAACAGGAATATTAAACCATTCATTCTTCGACTATGAGCCGTATAAAGGTGAAGTACCAACTAGACAAAGAGGAGTATTAATCTCTATCGAAAAAGGTACAACTACTGCATATTCATTAGGAAATGTACAATCTAGAGGAACTTTATTTGCTAATCCTGGGTTAGAAGTATATGAGGGAATGATCATTGGTGAACATTCTAGAGAAAATGACCTTACAGTTAATGTAACTAGAGGAAAACAGCTTACAAATATGAGAGCTTCTGGAACAGATGCTGTTACAAAGTTAGCTCCAGGTAGAGAATTTACATTAGAGCAGGCATTAGAATATATTGCTGACGATGAGTTAGTAGAAATCACACCTCAAAGTATCAGAATGAGAAAGAAATTCTTAACAGAGGGTGACAGAAAGAGAGCAGCTAGAGGAACAGTTAGATAGTAAAAAAAAGAGGCTTTGCCTCTTTTTTTTTATTATCTAGGAAATTATAAATTTGAATATTTGTAAAAAAGAAGAAGTTTAGTTGGATGATAAAGAATTTTTAGAGAAAAAATTACTTTTAGGAAATAAATGAATAAAAAAATGTATATAAAAAGGGGCTTAGAAAATAAGCTTCTTCGAAAATATTAAGTTGTAAAAATTTAAGAATAATACAAATCTCCATATTTTTTATGA
>NZ_QUAJ01000042.1 GCF_003391055.1 Psychrilyobacter piezotolerans | reverse complement strand
TAAAAAAAGCTTTTAGGTTGTCGTTGGTAAGAATATCTTTAAGTGTAATAGTAGTCATAATAGTTATTATACCAAAAAACCCCCAAGATGGGGGCTGGGGGTTGAAGAAGCGTTAGCTTTTTTTTATGTATTCAGCCAAAAGCAAAGGGCAAGGGAGTAGAATTTAAAATAGATCCAATTCATCATAAAACCAAATTTTTTGAGTTTAAGATCTTTAGGAGAACCAATTCGATAAAAAAATTATTCTGGGGATATAAGGATAGAGTAAAAGGGATATTTTAAAAATATCCCTTTTTTAAAATTTGAAATTTAGAATGTTGTCAAGCATACTTAAACGATAATAAAAATAAAGGGGGAGAGAAATGAAAATTGGGAAATCAACTAATCAAGAGCAATTACATTACAAAAACGGGGTATATTATGAAATAAATAAGGAAACTCCATACACAGGAAAAGTTATTGGCTATTACGAAAATGGACAAATCAGAGCTAAATCAAATTGGAAAGATGGAAAACGAAATGGGGAAGGGATTTACTATTATGAAAATGGACAAATTAAAGATATAAAGAAATTTTAAAGATAGACTTATGTACTAATTTGTTTAGACACGATATTTTACTAATCTCTTTAATAAATATTGCCCTTTATTTCTTTTGGGACTTTCATAATCAACCTCAATAAAATCAACCTTAGAAGGACGCTGAATTTATAGTGTTTTTTTATTTAGTACTTTTCACTTTTTTGTCTGTGATTTTCTTTAAATTTTGTCCGCGATATTTAACTTCCAATGATCAAATAGATAATGAATTAGATAAATACAAGATATCATTGGGTTTGCAGGGTTCAAAGTCCAAGACAAGGGAATAGAGTTTAAAATAGATCAGATCTTCTAATCTATTAAAAAATTCTGTGTAAATAAAAATCCCCCACTAAAACTAGGGATAAATTCATCTACTATTTATTAAGGTAATATTGTTTTTCTTTAAATATTATAGTATAAAGTATAATAGATTAAAAAATTCACGAAAAAAAATAAAGATAATTAAATTATATAAAGGAGAGAAAAATGGAAAATATCAAAGTTTTAGAAAAATATTCTAAAACATTAAAAAAAGAATTGAAAAAAAAATTAAAGTCAGGATTAGAAATAAATAGTGTTATTTATCCCGTTGAAAAAGAAGGAGCTGTTTTTGAATTTACAATTGATAAAACAAAAAAATCTAAAAGAATTGAAAGAAAAAGAAGAAGTGTCAATGAAGTAGTAAGCAACAGTAGTCAAAATATTATAACAGGAAATATAAATAGTGCTAGTTTTAGTGGAACTAATATTATTATGAATAAAAATAAAATAACGATAATTAAAGGTGGAAATGAAAAAGAAGAATGGAATAACAAACAGATCGAGAAAGACATTCGAATAATTTTAGGTGATAAAAAATGAGAATGGAAAAAGGTAAATATGTAATTGAAGGGGAAGCAGAAGAAATCATAGATTTTGTAGGTAAAACTGGTTTTGATTTAGATAGATACTTTGCAGATTCTAAAAAAAAATATGTTTTTAATAAATTTGATTTTGGTTCTATTATACTTTTCTTAATCTTGTTACTTCCTTTGTTGAAATTAGATCATTCTGATAATTATCTTTTTATAGTGATCATAGAAATCTGTTTAATCGGTACAATTTTGTCAAGAATTCAATTAATTTTTAAAAATTTATTTGTTACAGGAACTATTCTTGTAGTTTTTATTTTTAGTTTATTTCTCTCTATAGGGTTATATACGATTCAAGATGTAAAAGTTAAGGGTGACAAAGCTGTCAATAAAATTTTAAAAATTGATGGTACAAAAGATTCAAAATAAAATATCAGCTCTACACTTAAAAAATAATTTATTTTTATAATTTATTTTTATTAAAATTTTATACTCATTATCAAACTTAAGGAGGAATATTATATGGGAAACAAAATTGATTTTTTTACAAGAAGTGATATCAATAGTTCATTAAAAAGAATAGAGGAGCTATTGTCTTGTGGCATATTTCATCCCCATAATTCTAATCATGTTTTAATGAGAGCAGCCTTTATTGAAATACTTATTTCTCTTCGTGATTTGATGTATAAATCGGAGAAATATGCTTCTCGTATAAGTTTTACTGACGATATTGTTATTGAGAGTAAAATAAGAGATGTAAGTGATTTAATAAAATATGTCCGTGACGCTCTTTGTCATCCAGATTCAGATAACCACTACATAGAAAAAAATAATATTAAATCTACATTTAATGTTGCTTTTGGTAAATGTTCTTTAATAAAGATTGGAGATTTTGAGCAAAAATCTGAATATGATGATGACATCTGCTTCTTTTTTGGTTCTAAAAACATATATCTCAATAGACATATTGTACGAGCTTATAATGAAGCAAAAGAAAAGTTTAAACCAATTCTAAATGACAATTAATATTATTAATTTAACCATCCATAAAATTAGAGGGTAAAAACAGCATTTTCTACGATACTATTCCCTCCCATAAAAAAAATTCATTTCAATTCCAGTAGGTCACATAGAGGAAAACCTCTTGCTCCCCTACTGGGATAGAGATAGAAAAATTTATAAATAAAAAATCAGGTTTCTATGCCTGATTTTTTTATGTATTCAGCCAAAAATTAGAATTTAAGATAGATCCCATTCATTATAAAACCAAACTTTTCAGTTTAAGATCTTTAGGAGGGCTAATTCTATAAGGAAATTATTCTGGGATATAAAGAATAGAGTAAGGGGGATATTAATTAATATCGCTTTTTTCAAATTTGAAATTTCAAATATTATCAAGCATACTTAAACGACAATAAAAATAAAGGGAGGAGGAAAATGAAAAAATTATTATTAATATTAATATTTAGTATAAGTTTAATGAGTTATGGGAAATCAATTAATAGAGAGCAATTACAAAACAGAAACGGTATGTATTATGAAGTAAATAAAGAAACTCCATACACAGGAGAAGCTATTGTCTATTACGAAAATGGGAAAATCCAAGTTAGAGAAAATTATAAAGACGGGGAACTAAATGGGGAATTCATTGTCTATTACGAAAATGGAAAAATCAAAGGTAAAGAAAATTATAAAGATGGGGAAAGAAATGGGGAAGGGATTTACTTTAACGAAAATGGAAAAATCAAAGGTAAAGGAAATTATAAAGATGGGAAACAAAATGGGGAATGGATTTCCTATTATGAAAATGGACAAATTCAATATCAAGGAAATTATAAAGATGGATTAGCAAATGGGGAAATGGTTACTTATTACAAAAATGGAAAAATCCAATATAAAGAAAATTATGAAGATGGGGAAAGAAATGGAGAATATATTGGCTATTATGAAAATGGAAAAATCCAAATTATAGGAAATTTTAAAGGTGGAAAAGCGGAAGGAGAATTGATTTCTTACTATGAGAATGGTCAAATCGAAAATAAAGAAAATTATAAAAATGGTAAATATAATGGGGAAGTGATTGTCTATTACAAAAATGGTCAAATCGAACGTAAACAAAATTATAAAGATGGGATATATAATGGGAAATGGATTTACTATTATGAAGATGGAAAAATTAAAGGTAGACTTATGTATTAATTTATTTGGATACGATATTTTACTAACCTCTTTAATAAATGTTGCCCTTTAATATTTTGTAACCTTCATTTAAAAAAATAATAAAATCAGCCTTAAAAGGACACTATTTCTAGTGTCCTTTTATTTGGTATTTTTTACTGTTTTGTCTTCGATTTCCTTTAAATTTTGTCCGCGATTATTTAATTTTTCCTTTTATTTCAAAAAAATCACCTCCTTTTAGAAATGTAAATTCAGATTTTCTAAAGGACATTATAGAAAAAATTGTAAATTAAATAAAAGGGGGTGAAAAAATGAAAAATAAAATTATAGGAACAATTCTATTATTTTTAGCTCTAGCAGGATACTTTAAACTTGATAGTGATGTGAAATCAAAAGAAGAAAATCAATTAAAAAAAGAATTAAATGAAAAAAATATTTATCTTAGTAGTGGATTAGCAAAACAGAACTTAGGAGATTATGAAGGGGCAATTGAGGATTACAATAAGGCAATAAAATTAGACCCCAATTTTAAAATAGCATACAACAATAGAGGGGTTATGAGAAATGCTTTGGGAAATTTTAGAGATGCTAAAAAAGACTTTGATAAAACAATAAAATTGGATCCCAATTATGAAACAGCATATTATAATAGAGGACTAGCAAAAATTAACTTAGGAGATTCCAATGGAGCTATAGAAGATTTTAATAAGGCAATAGAGCTAGATCCCAATTTTAAATGGGTATATTACGATAGAGGACTGTTAAAAGCTGAATTAGGAGATTTCAATGGATCTATAGAAGATTTTAATAAGGCAATAGGACTCGACCCCGATTTTAAATTGGCTTATAACAGTAGAAGTCTTGCTAAATATTATCTAGGAAATTATAGAGGAGCTATAAAAGATTGTGATAAGGCAATAGAGCTAGATCCCAATTATGCAACAGCATATTGCGATAGAGGACTAGCAAAAGCTAAATTAGGAGATTTCAATGGAGCTATAGAAGATTTTAATAAGACAATAGAACTCGATCCAAACCATATAGGTGCATACAACAATAGAGGAAATGCGAAAAATATGTTAAGAAATGCTAGAGAAGCAATAAAAGACTTTGATAAAGCAATAGCATTGGATCCAAATTATGCAACAGCATATTTTAGTAGAGGTGCAGCAAAAATGAATTTAGGAGATTTCAATGGAGCTATAGAAGATTTTAATAAGGCAATAGAGCTCGATCCAAACTCTATAGATGTATACAACTATAGAGGGGCAGCAAAACGGGAATTAGGAGATTATGAAGGAGCTATAGAAGATTTTAATGAAGCGGCTAAAAGGGGAGGTTTCTAAAAATAAAGGTTTGAAAGCTTTTATACAGTTCTATGAATAGAAAGAAAAGTAACTCAACAAGCTACGGGGCGAAATATCTATAAGATACAAATACAAAAAATTAATAAAATCATGTTAAAATAACAATGTAATTGAGGAGTTTATTTAACACATAAACATAGAGGAAAAGCATTGGGTTCCATGCTATCCTCAAAATAATAATATTTATATAAAAAAAATCAGGTTATTAGACCTGATTTTTTTTCTGGGCAAGAACCTTTAACCCATAGAACACGGATCTCTTTGAGACTACCCGATGTGGGCATCACCAATATCTCTAAAGTTTATTTCATAAACTAAGAATATTACGGACACAGAAAATCCTCTAATTTACACTAAAAATTATTTTCTCTTGGTTTAAACCGAAGTTTATAATCATTTTCAGGGTATATTTGAAAGGTGCTGTTATTTTTCTTTTCTACTTGAATAATTGTTGTTGACAAATTCACTAAATAACATTTTAAGCATGCTGTTCCTAAATAATTTTTTTGTATGTGAGTATATAATGATATAGATATCATAGTTTATAATTAAAAAAACAGATAGGTACCACCCTATCTGTTTTGAACCTATTTTTTATGAGAAGTAAAAATTATTTTTTTTACCACATCATCAAATGTATAGTTTTTAAGAGTTGCAAGTTTAGGAAGAAGACTTGTCTCTGTCATTCCAGGGCAGGTATTAACCTCTAAAAAATAGACTTTATCATTGCATAATATAAAGTCACTTCTAGACGCACCACTTAACTTAAGTTCATCATGGATAAGTTTAGCATTTCTCATAGCATTTTCATAAGCCTCTGCCGATATCTTTGCAGGATACTCGTATTCTGTCTTTCCTCCTGTATATTTTGACTCATAGTTGTATATTCCATCATGTGGAATTATCTTCAATACCCCAAGAGCTTCCCCATCTAAAACCCCTGCAGTTAGTTCTACACCCTTTATATACTCTTCTATTATTACACTTCTATTTGATAGACTTTCCAAAGCCTCTTCTACATCTTCCATATCTTTACAAATATAAAGCCCTGTACTAGACCCTTCTTTTGACGGTTTTATAACTATTGGAAACTTATCTATTTCCTCTTTGTTTGTATAAGTCTTAGGAATTTTTATTCCAAGGCTATCTGCTATCTTTTTAGTTATAATTTTATCCATTGCCACTGTGCTTGGAGCCGCTTGAGACCCTGTATATTTTTTCCCCAAAAGATCAAGTAAGCCTTGAACTCTGCCATCTTCTCCACACCCACCATGCAAAGATAAAAATGCTATATCATATTCATTTTCAATAAATGATGTGACGAGATTCTCATTTGTTAAGTTCACTCCATATGCCTCATATCCCTGTCTTATTAAACTGTTTAATACTGCACTCCCTGTTTTTAGTGAAACTTCCCTCTCAGTTGATATTCCACCCATAAAAACTGCAATTTTCATGTCTCATCTCCCCCATAATAATTATTTTTTTTTACTTTTATTTCAAATATCTTTTTTACTTTTTCATTTTCAAATTTTTTAATAACATTCTTTAATTTAACCATATGCCCCAAAAAGAAAAAAACACTCTAATTCTACTACCATAGCGGTAATAGAGTTAGAGTGTTTAAGTTTCGTCTGATAGACTCACAATATGCCACATAAGTAGCATAACTCATTGCCTCTAAAGAGACCCTGAATAAACCCCAGTTCTACAAATATTTTTCAAATCAAATTTTCCTTTTGTTCAATTAGCTCGCATCTATACTATAAAAAATATCATAGACCTCACCAACTAAGTAATCATTTTATCTACTTCATAATGTATTCTTTTTAAAATTATAACATATTTTGTATGCTAAATCAAATGCTTTTTTTCGATAAACAGAATCTCCCCCCTGAAATTATAGTGTTTTAAAGACTTTTTTATTCTGACAGATATAAGAAAGTCTTTAATTTTTGATTGAAAAAAATATAATATTATGGTCTTTGCCAAATTATAATTCTTTTACTTATTAATTTAGGAGGATATGTTGGTATTTTTCGATATATATACATATTTTTTTTCATATTCCCTGCCTTTATTAAAGACAATCTTCGGTAAAAATTAGGGTTTTCTACCCTTACCTGCATATTCATCTAAAAACAGAGCTGGTGTAAATTTTGTTCCATTTTAATTTTTTAAGTGTAGTAAAAGAACACTTTTCATAGTATAATCTAATTAAAACTTAGTAGTTATTTAATAATGTTGTATATTATAATCAACATTTAAAATTCAAATAGAAAAAAACTCAAAGAGTTAAAGTCTCAATAGTGCAGTTCAAGAATATCTTACAGGGTATTTTTAAAAATCTTGAATCACACCATTCAGAATTTAAAGGGGGGATTAAGATGTTAGATTTAAGTAAATTATTGGGTTTTGATAGAGTAAATATAAAAACCAGTATTAAAAACTATGTTGAAGAACATGGTATCGAGTATGAAGGCGTAAAAATTATTTCTGCAAATAAAAACTTTATTGTTTTAGAAACTTCAGAAAATGCTAAGATTATTCTTGCAACAAATTCAATTCAATATGTGGAGGAATTTATTCCATACTATTAAAAAAAGGCTTAAATGCCTTTTTTTAATATCTAGAGCACAAGCTCATCTTCTTTATTGTCAGTCTATTATGAATTTATATCAAGTGTTATTATTAAAAGTTACCAACCTATTGAAGTACAACAGCAAGAAGAGGGTCTAGCATTCATATAACCTTTAGAAATTCCCATCATTATGACAGATTCTAAATTTTTATGAAATCCTAAATTAATATAAAGTTTAAAATCAGTATAAAAAACTGAAGATATTCCAAGTTGTTTTGGTAAGATTGAACATTTAGCTGAATGAATCTCTTGAGTTTTAGTGTTAATAAAAAAATGCATAATTAATCCTCCTATGTTGTAGTTTAAGAAAGTATAACATAGATATTAAAAATTAAAAGGAAATTCTAATATTAAATTAATAAAACTAAACTTTTTTTATTGATTTTTAGTGTTTAAACAAAATTTGAAGCAGCCCCATTCTTTACTTCTTGTTTTGTTAACTTTAGAAATCTGTTCCTTTGAGAAAAAATATTCTCCATAATTATTTATGTACCTCAAAAAAACGGGCAACCCTTTTGGGTCGCCCTCCTTTATATTAAATATTTTATAGTTTCGTTTTATTCTCCTATCTTTTCTCTTAAAAAGTCTATCTTTTCTTTAATAGCTTCATCTCTTGGATCAATTTCATAGGCAGCTATATATTCCTTTAGCGCTCTTTTTAATCGCCCCATTCTTTCATATTTTATAGCAAATTCTACATGGGCATCATAGATATCAAAATCTAAAAATATCGCCAGATCATAAGCTCTTATGGCATCTACTATCCTTCCTATCCTTGAAAAAGCATTTCCCAATAAAAAATATACAAATGGCGCTTCTGGGTCTATATCTAAAGCCTTGTTAAACAGCTCTATAGCCTCTGGAAAATTATCCTTTTCATAGTAAAGATATCCCATATATGCCATATACTCTGCATTTTTGGGGTCTAATTCCAACATTTTCTTGTAGACATCTATGGCGTCATCTGTTTTTTTTTGAAAACAAAGTATTGCTCTTAATTCTCTCAACGCCATACGATTATCTGGATTAAAAATCAATTCCGATCTAAGATCTACTCTTCTTTCATCCAGGTTTTTTATCTCATTAATCTCCATAAATATTGCTGTTCTTAACATCTCTCTCCCCCTGATTCTAAAAAAAGTATTTCGTTTACATTTCCAAATAAAGATTTAATTTTTATTATAAAAAAAATTAAAAACAGAATTAAAGACTCTTTTAGCCCCTAAATTTAAGAATAAAACCATCACCAAGAGGATAGAACTTGCCGTAAATGCACCTTCTACAGAAATTCCTTCAGAAGTTAATATATATATGTGGTAAGGAAGAGCCATGAATGGCTTCATTATATCTCCTGTTTTTCCATACATTATTGCACCTGTCAGGATAATAGGAGCTGTTGCTCCCATTGCAAAACCACTGGCAAGGGTCAGAATATTTAAGATCTCAACCCTGCAAACTGGAAAAATCAATTTAACCAGCATATACTCCCTGGACACTCCTAAACTTTCAGACATATCTATCAAATCCCGGGAAACTTCATTAAAACATTTTTCTAACTCTATTTCAATATACGGAAATATCATTATTCCTAAAGTAAGGGAGCTGGTCAGCATACATCTTCCCAATCCCATCTTTATTACAAAAAAATGATATCCAAATAGTCCTAATATAATCGATGGAATTCCCGCACTGCATCTGATCACTGCAGATAAAATTTTTTTTCCTTTTTTACAATAAAAAACATTATAAACTGCAGCTGCAATAGCCAGTATTCCCCCAAAAATCATTGAAAAAACACCTATTTCAAAGGTTCCTACCATTGCAGAAAATATTTTATTCTCCAATATAAAATCAGCCCTGTAAAAAGGATAGATAAATAATATTGAAACAATAATTATTAATAAAGTCAAACTAAAATAAGATAAAGTTTTTATAATTTTTCCCATTAAACCACCTGATTTTTTTTCAAAAAATATTCAAATAAAAAGCCCATAAAAATTAAAATTATTATTAGAAAAAAGCCTGCACCAGAAAGAGCATAATAATGAAAACTTTCTATTTCAGCCGATCCCATTTCAAGTGCTATCAGCCCTGAAAGTGTTTCCCCTTTAGAAAAGAGGGTAGGCATAACCTTAGAATTTCCTATTAACATGATCACTGCCATAGTTTCTCCCACGGCTCTCCCAAAAGATAAAATTATTCCAGATATAATACCGTATATGCTCTTAGGAAGTATTAATTTATATATATAATATTCCTGGCTTACTCCCATGGATTTTGATACTTCTCTGTATTTTTCATCTAATTTTCTTATAGTTTCAAATATTGTAGAAAGGCTATAGGGGATAACCATTATAGCAAGGAGAATTCCACCGCCTATAATAGTTTCTCCCGAAGTCATATTTAAATTTTTTTCAAATCCCTGAACAATGAACACAAAACCTATTAATCCGTAGATAACCGAAGGAATTCCTGTCATACTCCTGAATACTGTCATCATAAGTTTATTGTTGTTTTTGACATAAAATACCAGTGCAACCGCCACAAAGACTGATATTGGAAGGGATATCAGGACAGCTATCAATCCGGTATATAGAGTAGATAAGATAAAAGGTAAAATCCCAACAATATTTTTTAAGGGATGCCATTTTTCCCCAGAAATAAATTCACTGACAGGATAGTGTTTAAATAATTTAGTTCCTTCTATAAATGTATCCAATACTATAAACAATAAAATTATAAATGAAATTCCTGTAAAAAAATATATAATCCATTTAATAAATTTCATTTTATTTTCCTGGTATAAATCCTAGACTTTCAACAACCTTTAGCCCGTTATTAGAAGTTGCTAAATTTAGAAATATTGTTTCTGTATCACTTAAATTACCGCTGGCTATTAAGAGTAATGGTCTGGAGATCTTGTAACTTCCATTTATAATATTTTCTTTTGTAGGAAGCACTCCATTTACCTTTAAAGGCACTACCTTGCCTTTATTCTGGTTAGCAAGACCAAAAGATACATAACCTATTGTGTATTTATTAGTAATGATTTTCTGTGTTAAAGCTCCCATAGATGGTGCTTGAATAACATCATCCTTTACATCTTCATCTCCCATTACAATTTTTTGAAAAACTTTATGAGCACCGCCACTTAAATCTCTGGTAACCACAATGATTTCTTTATGCTCTAAAGAACTGTCTAAATCATCCCAGTATTTATAGTTTCCAGAAAAAATATTTCTCAGTTGTTCATATGAAATATCATCTGTAAGGGTTAATATTGGACTCTGGGGATTAACCGAGATTGTCAATGCGTCTGTTCCTAATTTAAATTCTTTATAGTCTTTTATTTTCTTTTTTTCATTTTCTGAGACCTCTCTGGAAACCATCCCAAAATCACTGGTTCCTTCAATTAAAGATTTTACTCCCAGACCAGAACCACCGCTGGTTACATTTAATTCTATATTTTTTTTAGGGAGATCTTTCTTCACTTTATCCCAAGTTTTATTTTGTGATAGTTCTTCACCAATTTTATTAATTACAGGTGCCAAGGTAGATGAACCGGTAAAATTAATATCATTTTTAAACTCTTTCCCGCATCCCATAAGCAATAACAACGTTAGACCAATCATAATTTTTTTCATTTTTTCCCCCTTGTATAATGAATAGAGCTATAAAAGCACTATTTCTAGTTTATTTAATTTTTTAGTATATAATTAACATAGACGCTGTGGATTAGTGTGACCTCCTTATACTTTTTCTAATTGTAAATATTTTTTAGTTCTTTCATCTTTTGGATTATTGAATACATCCTGAGTTTTACCACTTTCGATTATCTCCCCCTCCTCCATGTAAATTAAATTATCGGAGATCCTTCTTGCCTGGGAAAGATTATGAGTAACAATGACAATGGTATATTCATGACATATCTCTTTCAATAAGTTCTCTATATTTAATGTGTTTTTTACATCCAGTGCCGAACAGGGTTCATCCAGCAAAATTACTTTTGGATTAACCATCAAAGTTCTGGCTATACACATTCTTTGCTGCTGACCACCAGATAATTTATTAGCCTCCATATTAAAATCATTGATCTCATGAAAAAGACCTATTTTTTTCAACATTTTTTCAACTAAATTATCCAGGTTATCTATATTTTTATGATGATACTCATACCCATAGGTTAAATTTTTATAGACAGAAAAAGGAAGAGGTGTCGGACTTTGAAAAACAAGTCCGATTTCTTTTCTGAGAGTTTCCTTGGGATATTCCAGGATGTTGTTTTCTAAGTATAAGATTTCCCCTTCCTGGTGCAACTCTTTGTCCAACATTAAATTTATTGATTTTAGTAAGGTGGATTTTCCGCACCCGGAACTTCCTACAAGGGCGGTTATCTTATTTTTTTCTATGTTTAAATTTATATTTTTAAGGATTTCGACCTCATGTTTCACTGTAAGTTTTTTTATTTTTATTATCACCTTATATTCTCCATCATTAATTTCTTTTGATTTTAACTTTACTTTTTCTAGTATCAATTTAACCACATCTTCTGGAAGAAATCCTATTATTTCATTTAACTATAGAATGTAGCTTTTATTGCTTCAAGTCCAATTGCAACTTCTAAAAACATCAAAATATAAGCATATGTATTTAATTTTGCCAAATATGGAAAGTAGAATCCAACTATTAAAATAATACTTAATAATACAAATTTCAGCATACTTCGTTTACGATTAAAATTCCACCGGTTCTTAAATATAAGCATCAACACTATAAATAAAAATAATAGTAAAATCAAATGAATCATCATTCCATTTTTCGTGTATATTTTCGATAAATACTCTATTTTTTTGAAATATACATGCCTCATTACACCAGCTTTATATCCTGATAAATATTCTAAAATCAAAAGTGCTATGACCATACTCCATTCAAACCCATAGATTAGATTATTCATAACTCTATTCTTCAATTTTTTTTTCATCTACTTCTTAGGTTCTCCTTTCTCAGTTGGATTATTCGGCTCATTACTCCAACCAATCCATCCATCACTGAAAATACCTATGTCTTCAATTCCAACAACATTTGCATATGTATAGATTTCAGCAACTCTCCACCCACTACCACACATAAATGATAGATGTTTATTTGTATCTATTCCTTGCTTTTTCCAAATGTCAAGAAATTCACCTGCATTTCTCATAGTCTTATCTATATTTCTAAAGTAATCCATTGAATAAGAATTTGTTTTTCCTGCATAACCAAATACAGCTCCAGGGATTCTACCTTTTTTATCATGGTAAGTGTACCCACTTTCCTCTCCTATAAACTCTTTCCAAGTACGATTATCCACTAATGTAAATTGATCCGGTGTTTTTAAGCCAGCTTTTGTCTCTTCCATTGTATCTATAACATCTGGATTTCCTGGGATTACTCCACCAAAATCTTCAACTGCTACTGGTTTGTTACTTTCAGTTTCTAACTCATATCCTGCCATAGTCCAAGCTGTTGTTCCACCGTTTAATACTCTTACATCTTCAACCCCTATATACCTAAGGACTGTAGCCACTCTATAGGCTGCCATTTGTTCTTCCCCTGTAACAATTACCGTATCTTCTTTTGTGAAACCATATTTAACAGCAAATTTAGCTAGGATTTCATCATCAGCTAACATCCATGCTGGAGGTGGTTCCACTGCATCTGTATTGATATGAAAAGATGTAGGGATATGACCCTTGGCATAAGAAGTTTTTTCTTCTCCCCAGCTTGCTTCAACTATTTTTATATTGTTAGCATTTTCAAATGTTTCTGCTTTATTTCCATCAATAATATCTTTTACAATGGATGCAGGAACAATCAATTGATAATTTCTATAGTTTTCCATAGGTAAGCCTGCATCATCTGCCCATTTATTCATATCATATACATATATTTTTTTAAATCCTTTTTCTTTTAAATAGTCTGCCACTTCTTGAGCATCTTTTCCATTAGCATCATATAAAACAATGTTTTTTTCTTTAATTATTCCCTTTGTTTCAAGTGCTTCATTTAAAATATCCTCTTTATGATCTGCTTCAACTTTTAACCAATTAGCAGAAAAATCTACGGCGCCTCTAATTCTTCCACCTCTACTGATACCCTCTAACTTCCATCCATTGAACGCATCGTTTAAACGTGTATCCACTATTACAAAAGATGGATCATTCAATGCTTCTTCAACCCTTTGTGTATCAATAATCGTATATTCCCCTTGAGAACTACTCTTTTCCTTCTCTTTTTTGTCTTCAGTCGAACATCCTACAAGACTGAAAACGACCATTATTATAGATAATGTAATGATAAGCATTTTCTTCATACCTTAGCCAACTCCTTTTAATTTATTTAAAAAATATTTCCATATTTCTTATGAATATTTATTTTTAAAGCTTTAATAAAACTCTTCCTAAAACCTTCTATACAATATATATATATATATATATATATATATATATATATATTGTATAGATAGCGGTTAACTAACCTCTATTCATAGACTAAAATATAGTTTTCCTCTTCTACATGGAAAAATTTTTCTACTCCGGAAAAAGTTAAATCCTGTATATCTCCCTCATAATGAAAATTTACACATACTCCACAGTTGGAACTTAATTTTCTTGGAACGGGCATTAGTTTATGATTTATATTTCTTTTTTTGCACTCTCTGGACAATTTAATGGCATCTGAATGAGTAAAAAGAACTGCAATATATCCCTTCATTCTATCCCTTTGCCTTTATTATGTAGTCATCTTCCACTTCTGTTACTGCAAAATTATATCCTTCTGCCCTTAAATATTTTAAAATGTTTTCCATGGAAGCATTGTTGTCACTGATTATTTCCAAATCTTTTTCTTTATTTTTAACAGCCTGTTTAGTTTTTAACACAGGAATCGGACACGACAAACCTCTTGCATCTATTGTTACCATCTTTACTTCACCCCTACCTTTTTCTTTAAAAATTCAGAATTAAAATACGATATTAATAAAAGAATAAAAATACAAATAACCACAGCTATCTGTCCATTTACCGATGGACCCTTGGGACTTGCAGCTAAAGCAAAATTATGTGCTATAGCTCCTCCAAATAAAAGACCTAAAACTGTTACTACTGAATCGGTATTTCCTCCTCCGGCCAGAATAAGCTGTCTCAGAGGACACCCTCCCAGAAGAACACTTCCCCAGCCTACTACTACCATTCCTAAAAAGTTCCACAATCCATCCACATGGGCAACAGGCTGTCCTGCAAATCCAAGGTTAAAGAAGCCGAATATCATATTTCCTATAAATGTAACAGCAAGGATCGATATAAATCCTAAGAGGAGGTAGGAATCTTTGAATAAAATATAGTCCCTTATTCCTCCCACTAAACAAAGTCTTGTTCTTTGTGCCAGTCCGCCTACTATTAATCCCGCAGCTAAAGCTATGAATATTGGTGCATGCATGGCTCCCGGACCCTTGGTACTGAAAAATATAAAGGCCGGTGCAGTTATAAGCAGGTAGATTAACCCTAAGTTGGCTGTTGGAAAGATAATTCCCTCTGTTTTTAAAAGTTTATAACTTCTTTTAAGGGAAAATCCTTTATTTAAAAAATAGATACCGCATAAAATTCCAGCTGTAAACCCGACTAATCCAAGGATAGCATTTAAGTCCCCCCCTGCAAGTCTGAGGATAAGCCTTAGAGGACACCCCAAAAACATAAGTGCTCCAATCATAACCATGACACCCAGAGCAAAACGAATTATAGGAGATGATCCTCCCCTTACATCAAATTCCTTTTTAGATACTGCTATTAAAAAGGACCCTAGTACCAGTCCCATGATTTCAGGCCTTAAATATTGAACTACTCCTGCTCTTTGAAGTCCCAGTCCTCCTGCTATGTCCCTTAAAAAACAAGCGATACAAAATCCCATATTTGCTGGATTCCCAAGTGTAACCAGAAGAACTGCTATAATTCCTACAATTCCCCCTGCCAAAATAATACTTTTCTTTTCTCCCATTGCTAATCCTCCCTATTTGTAAATAGTTTTTTTAATTAATTTTCCTTGATAACTCAATGTATCTATTAAGTTTTTAACTTTGTTAATTTGACAAATAATTACTTATTTATGGATATTTCATAGTATTTAATACTGAAAACAAGAATTTTTGTATAGCAAACAAACGTCCTCACTATTTTTTTTGAAGGCCTTATTCCCTCAATATTCTTATGGCAACTACCCTCCCAT
>NZ_QUAJ01000041.1 GCF_003391055.1 Psychrilyobacter piezotolerans | reverse complement strand
ACCTATATTAAAACTAAAATAGGATGGTGATAATTATGTTTCCAATTAAATTTAACCTAAAAGTTTTTCTTGCACTACTTTGTTCGATTTTAATGGGTATCTTTTACTCTGTTTTGTATTCATATATCCATGGATTATTGACAGGAATTTTAATCTATTGCGGGATTTCTTTTTCATCCCCAAAGGAAACAAAATAATTTGGTCGATCAAAAGGAGGCACTGCTTTGAATAGAAAAGGACAAAATTTAAATGTATTTTTTAGAAAACTTTTAAAAGATTTTAGAGAGCAATCAAATCTTACACAAAAAGAGGTCGCTAATTTAATTGGTACAGGACAAGCCAGTATCTGTAATTTTGAAAATGAAAAAAAAGGAATAACTTTAGACCTTGCTAGTAAATTTTTAAACCTTTTTGAAAAAAGATTATTCGTAGTAGATTCTAAAGAAAGAGCTGATTCTAAAAGGCCTCTTAGAGTTTTTTACATTGAAAATATTAAAAATAAATTTTCTTTTGAAAAATTTGATGAATTTAGAAGATGGCTATTTAAAGATTTTCTCGGTGAGTTAGTTAATATTCAAGTAGATTCTGCTAAGGTCTTTGATATTATAAAATTTTATGAAAGAGATTCCAATGGTGATATCTTTCATGTAGAAGAACCTACCCTGACGGAGGAAGGTGAAGATTTAGTAGTTATTTTTCTGACCAAGAATATAAATAACCAGACTTGTGTAAAAAATTAAAAAACAGTCAAATCCTGAGGTAATATTACGGTAATGACATAAAACACCAAAGGGTTTGCCTTTAGTTGATATCCTCACATACCCATAAACTCTTTTCATTTTTTTATCCCTCTTACAACTTATTACCTATACTTCCAAAATAACTCCCTAATAGAATTGGCTCTCCTAAAAACCTTAAACTGAAACAACTTAGTTTTACAATGAATAGAATCTGCCTTAAACTCCAGCCATTTCTTTTGAATAATTATTATATTATAATGATTACAAAGTTTAACTGGAGGTATATTAATGAATAAAAAAATAAATAAATTTCTCGGGGCACACGTCAGTGGCTGTGTCCTTAAAGATAATTAAAAAAGATCCTAATTTTGTTAGGATCTTTTATTATTTAGTTTACTTTGTGGATATCTCACCCTGTAGCTTGTGCAAGTGGGACTAATTTCTATCTATTCATAGAACTGTACAATTATAAAGAAACCTTTTGTTTTAAGGGTTAAAGTCTCGTAGTCTAGACCGTTTTGAACCTCTAAAATTTGCATAGATAAATACACTATTAATTCCTTTAATATTGTACCATAAATTTATTTGACTTGTTTGTATAGATCTTGGTTTATATTTAGTGATCTCCCCTAGTATATAATAAAACAAATGAAGTATTGTTTTGATAAGAGGAGGAGATTATGGAAAAATAAATTAAATATTTGTCCTCATACCGTTAAAATAAAAAGAGATAACTTTAAATAGATGTTATCCCTTGATTTTGTTCTATTAATTTAACTTTTATTACCGATTACAAGAAATGAAGTGAAGTCTAATTTTCTTCATTTACTTTCAAAATATCATCAGCCCATTTTTCTAGGATTGTACGAACCTTTTTGATAGTATTTATGTTTTTATATTCATCAGAAAAATAAATGTATATTATCTTATTATTTACTCGAACCAAGGCAGCTCCTTGAATTATTTGACTCACATCACCATTTACTGTGCTAGTCATTAGCGTCCCATCTCCATATGCGTTTTTTTTAGAAAAGAATTGGCCTAGGTGAATCGGTTGGCCTATTTTCAATGTGAATTCATCTAAATCAAGCAATTTCATTTGACGGTTGAAATCTTCCTCAATTTCATCAATAAGTGATTCTAATTTATTTTCAAACAACGGGTCATTTATAACGTCTGTAATTGCTTTGAAGTCACTTTCACTAACATTTATGAATTCTCCACGGCGTAGCACCATTACTTGAGCATCTTCAGACACTGTAAAAAGATTTCCCTTTTCGAGACGCAACAAGTCCTCATGGGTCATAAACATAGCTACAAGACGATTTGCTACCAACGGCATAAATGCTTCCATACGTTCTCGGTGTTCATAACCGACTTCTTTCATTCCTATTGTAGGTGAAGGAATAAGAATTTCTACTCCTCCAACCTTAAATGACTGAATATCGGTAGTTCTTTTGACTGCTACGTGAGTGGTGCATGCCATTATAAACATCAATACTATTAAACATGAAAATAACTTTTTCATTTAATCACCTCACTTTATTTATAGGTTTTAATAATTAATTACAAATTACTTATTAAAAATCCTCTAATCTTATATTTATTTAAATTTTAGAAATACTTTAATTGTTAGCAACCTAAACAAATAAGAATTTGTTTATATACTTAATTATTGTTTCTATTAAAAAGAACAAAAATCGCGGATAAAATTCTAATGAAATCGAAGATAAAAAAATAAATAATACTAAATTAAAGAACACTAGAAATAGTGTCCTTCTAAGGTTGATTTTATTAGCATTATAAATGAAAATTCCAAAAGGGTTATTTTGATAATACACTTTTAAATTAATTTAAAATGGTTTTTCATTTTTTTTCATTAAAAATAACAGGTTCTCTTCCCTCAATTAGATCTCTGTCAATACTAGCTATAACTTGGATAATGTCTTTTAAGATGGATTTATGATATCTATGGGAACTATGTACTGTAACTTGCTCCCCTTTTCTATTAATTTTAATTTCAAAAATATTAGTCTTGTATTTCCATGGATTAATTTTAAAGATTATTCCTTTTTTTTTCTGCTTGAATTCCTCCAAACCTAACGACACCTTATATTTATCCAACTCACTATCTATTTGGTCATTGAAGGCTAAATTAATATTTATCCTCTATCTCTTTTATAAATTTCATTTCCTCTAACCTTTCCTTAGCTCTGAAATCTGAAATTTCTTTATTTAATTTTTCAACTGCTCTCCAATCGATATTATCTGCAGCTAATTTTTTCTCTAATGCTAACTATTTTTTGCTTAAATGTAAGATGGAGTTATTTTTATTTATTCCCCATAAAAAAAACTCATTCAAGTAGTTCTTAAATGAGGATTTTTATACTTTTTATTAAATTTTAAAGCAGCTTGATAGACATTATTCAAAGTGGGCTCCAGCCTTTACAGTAGCAGCTCTTACAGCTTCCTTGATCCCCTGAGATGTATATGTAGCTCCTGCTACAACATCTACTTCTAAACTCTGCTTCATAATTATTTCTGGAATCACACCGTTTATGGCTGTATTAGCTATTCTAGGATCATCTTTATGATTTATCACTATAATTTTTTTAATTTCCTCTCCATCCATGGTAACCTTAACCGATATTTCCCCTGCAAAACCTTTCCCTTTCCCCTCGTATTCAGGCAGAGAAGTAAATTTATCATAAACCACCACAAGAATTCCAACACACATAAGTGTCATTAACATAGCCCACCTTACATTCTCAATTTTCTTCATTCTTACCCCCTAAATTATTTATCATAAGAAAAAATTAAAAATTATAGGAATGAACTCTTTTTTTCACCCCACTTATATTCTTAAATATCAGTTTAATTTCCCTGGTGTTTTCATCAAGGATTTTTTCACCCTGATAATCATTTTTAATTTTTAAAATATTCCTTATATGATGACCGCTCCCTCTTTTTTCAAGAAAAATCTCAGCACTAACTGAAACTCCATTAAAAATTAAGTTGTACACCGTAAAATATACCTATGGAAAGCAGCAATACTACCAAGAAGACCGTTATTTCTATATATAACGGAAAACACTTTAGTCGGGCTTCTATTTTAGAGTTAGATTTTTT
Organism: Psychrilyobacter piezotolerans; assembly: GCF_003391055.1. NCBI lineage: Bacteria > Fusobacteriati > Fusobacteriota > Fusobacteriia > Fusobacteriales > Fusobacteriaceae > Psychrilyobacter > Psychrilyobacter piezotolerans. Next base: position 12,106 of record NZ_QUAJ01000041.1, on the reverse strand, counting down.
AGCTGTAATTCTTAACCATACTACTCCTACTATTATTAGGGTTAAACTAAGAAGATGTGACACGCTGATGAAACCTAAGATTTTAGGATTTCCTCTAAACAGTTCCACTATACTTCTTATTGCGGCAAATCCTATCAAGTATATCCCAAATAGCTGTCCCTCATGTTTTACCGATTTTCTCTTTCTCCAAAGATAGAAAAATAATAAATAATCCAGAACAAATTCATATAACTGGGCTGGATGATATATATAACCATTTACAGGGATTCCCCAGAATTTAGGATTTTTCATAACTACACCATATACATCGCATCCTATACGTCCTATAGCCTGAGCAAGGATTAGAGGCGGAGCAGCTAGATCTGCCATTTCCAATACCTTTACTTCCTTATTCCTCTTCATAAATATTAAAGAAGCAATAATTCCCCCCACTATACCTCCGTGAATAGACATTCCTCCTTCATGGATCTTAAGAATTTCTATGGGATTTTTCACATAAAAATCTAAGCTGTAAAATAGGATATAGCCTATACGAGCTCCTATTACTCCTCCTAGAAGTGCATAGACTGCCATATCCGTTACTTTTTCTGGATTGATATTCTTTTTTTTTGCATCATTAGGATAAGATCCACATGGCAGCTAACATAGCTAATGCTATCATTGTGCCGAAAAATGGTATTCTTAACCCTCCAAGTGTAAACAATATTTTCATCGATTCCTCCTCTAGATTCTTTACTAATTTTTCTATTTTGGCTGCACAGTTGTGATATATCACTTCTTTTAAAATTTACCTCTTTTTTCATATAGGGTGCCCCTCTATACCTTTTGTAAATTATAACCGTTTATTTAAATTTTGTCAATAACTATAAGAGTTTTGACTTTTTATTTTTTATTATATATAATAGGTATAGAGAGTATTTAAATAGGAGGTCAATATGGAAAAGGAAATTAAAAGTTCTTGTGAAATTTGTGATGAAGAGGGTCAAGTTTCGTATGAAAAAGAAAAAAAAGTTTTTATTACAAGATTAAACAGGATAGAGGGTCAAATCAGAGGAATCAAAAAACTCATAGAAAATGATGCCTATTGTGATGATGTTTTGAACCAGATAAGTTCAGCCAAATCCGCTTTAAACGGTGTAGGAAAAATACTTTTAGAAAAACACATGGAGAGTTGTGTTGCTAAAAAATTAAAAAAAGATGATCCTGAGATCATCCAAGAATTCATAAAAACAGTAGGAAGGCTTCTCAAATAGGAATTAAATAAAATAATTTCATTTAAAAACAGGCTCATAAAAATTGGAGAAATATAACCGATAGAAAAAAATTAAAATTAATAATGTGAGAAAATTTTTAAAAAGGAGTCCTGGCTGATGAAGGCTTATCTATATGATAAATTAATGAGTAAAGTCGAAAAAAAGATGCTGCACAAAGAAAGAGGTATCCTTTTAAAGAATATTGAAGGAAGAGTTATAGAGTTTGGAGCAGGGACCGGTGTTAACTTTGAGTTTTATTCAAAACATCGAGTAACAGCTGTAGAACCAGATAAGGTTTTGAGTGTTGAAGCTGAGAAAAAAATCTGCGGTAAAAATATAGAGATAGTTTCTGCCTCTGCTGAAGATCTGCCCTTTGATGATAATACATTCGACACTGTAGTAATAACTCTGGCTCTATGTACTATTCCTAATCCTTATAAGGCATTAAAAGAAGCTAAAAGAGTGTGTAAGCCAAATGGAAAACTTTTAATCCTGGAACATATTAAAAATGAAAACAAAATTTTATTTTTCTTACAAAATATTCTTACTCCTGTATGGAAGATCTTTGCAATGGGCTGCCATTTAAACAGAGACACCCTTAATATTATTAAAGCTAATGATTTTGAAAAAATTTCTTTAAAATACTTTTTTGGAGACAACTTTATAAGGGGAACTTTTAAAAACATAAAATAAATCTTAAAAGGACACTGATTGAGTGTCCTTTTAAGATTTATTTATTTTTTTACTGCAGTAAAAGCTGTAGCTAGATTAACTATATTTTGTAGTTCCGAAGAAATTATTATCTTAGTCGCCGTGAGATTTTCTATAGCAATTAGTTACAATTAATAATATCAATGGAAAAAATAATAACATATTCTTGCCTCTTTTCTAGATTAACAGTAATCTTTCTCTCTTTAATAAATAATAGGTTAAAAACAAACTTATAATAAAAGCTGTATTAAACATAAAAATCACCCCTTTTTATTTAGATCACAACAATCCATCCTCTTGTTACCGAAACTCTTGTTATTTTCTTCTCCTATTTTACTGATAAGTTTTTTTAATATCTCTTTTAATTTTTTCATTTGAACCTCCTAAATCTTAGTGACAATCCTTATCTTTAGATCCTTTTTTATGTTTTTTACTGCCACAACACCCTAATCCAAACATTCCTAAAACTATATGAAATCCAAACATGATTATTAAATATCTAAAAACATCCGATTCCCATAGGTTCCTTATAAAATCCATCTGTAAAATTTCTCTAATAAAATCCAAATAACCACTCCTTTCATATTTTATATAGGGTACCCACCTATATATTTAACAAAGTATAACTTTATTTTATCCTAATGTCAATATTTTTATTAGTTTTGACTATTTTATATTTGTTGTATATAATAGCTATAGGGGGTATAAATTAAAGATAAATATTTAAAAAATAACAATATATATCGTATGTAATAATATTTAAGGAGAAATTTAATGAAAAAAAATTTTATTATTTTAATAACCATCATAACTTTTGTAGTTTCAGCTACATCAATGGCCGTTGATGATTATCAAGGAACAACAAAAAACCTCTATAGAAAAATGAAGCTTTCAAATAAAATAAATTATCAATTATTTGAAAATGCCCTTACTGGTTATGAGAAGATCAATTCAAAGACCAATGGTAACTTCCTTACTATAATAGATTTTTCAAAACCCTCTACTGAAAAGAGGTTCTATGTTTTGGATATGAAAAGGGAGAAAGTGTTTTATGAAACCTATGTTTCCCATGGTGTGAACACTGGTAATCTTAATGCTACGAAGTTTTCCAACAGAGTTAGCTCCCGACAGAGTTCTTTGGGATTCTTTCTCACCAGTGAAACTTATTTTGGAAGTAAGGGTTATTCTCTGAGATTGGATGGTTTGGAGCCTGGGATCAACAGCAATGCCAGAAAAAGAGCGATTGTTATTCATGGAGCGGATTATGCAAATCCTGACTTTATAAAAAAAACAGGGAGACTTGGAAGAAGCTGGGGATGCCCTGCCCTCCCCCTAGGACTGAATAAAGAAATAATAGATACCATAAAAAATGGCAGCGTTATATTTGTTAACGGTAATGATCTAAGCTATGTACAAAAAAGCAAATATATATAATAAAAAATTAAAGGATGTGATTACAATGATGCATGGATATGGTTTTGGAGCTCATATGTTAATATTTTGGATATTTATAATAGTGTTGATGGTTTCTATTTTTAGGGACAGCTCTTCAGGAAAAAATAAATACTCTAAACAAAGTGAGACAGCTATTGAAATTTTAAAAAAAAGGTATGCTAAAGGTGAAATTACAAGTGAAGAATATCAGGAAATAAAACAAAAATTATAATAGGCTTCATATTATTAGGTAAGTCAAAATATTGTTTAATCGAATATTAAGAGTTCTTCACACAATTTTCACACAAACACGATATCATTATCCCATAACAACAGATCGTTAAAATTTAAAGGAGGAACATATAATGAAAAAATTGATAGCAGTTTTAGCAGTAGTAGTATCGGCAGGGGCATTTGCACAGGATAATTCAGCACCCAAAATAAATCAAGGGGCTTCAGGAATGCAGGGAAATAACATGATGAGTCAGATGAACAGTCTTACCTTAGAGCAGCAAAAAGAATTTAATGAAATGAAGACAACTCAAATGGTTAAAAATAAAAAAGTAATGTTGGATATCAAGGAAATCAATATTAAAATTCAAAAAGAGCAGATTGCTGAAAAACCAAATCAAAAAAAGATCGGTCAGCTGATAGATAAAAAATCAAAATTGCAGGCTCAGCAGCAAAAAGATTCGATAAAATTCAATATTGATGTAAAAGAAAAATTTGGAATTGAAATGATGGGAGATAAAAGCTGTAAGATGATGGGTAAAATGAAAGATGTGAAGGGAATGAAGTCAGGAAAGATGAAAAATATGGATTCTGATGAAATGAAAAATATAAAAAACGGCTAAATAATCAAGAAATATTTAATAAAAACAATTAAAGGCTGGAATTATCCGGTCTTTTTTTTACAAAATCAACAAACTTAATAATTGCTATGGTACTCTCTATTTATAATAGATCCAAAAAGAGGAATTAGAGAGAATAATAGGTAGAATAAACTATTATTGTTTTTTTAACATATCTAAGATTAAAAATCATTGGGGAGAGGAGGAAAGATCTATGTATCAAGAATATTTTCAAGGAAATTTTATTTGGTGGATTATGCCGCTGATGCATTTAGCAGGTGTAATTATTTTTATTATTATAATCGGCCTTATAGTAAGAGGAATTTTTGGTGGCAGAAGGGACTGTCTTAAAGATTCAGACACCTATTTAGATATATTAAAAAAAAGATATGCTAAAGGTGAAATATCAAAAGAAGATTTTGAAAGGATGAAAAAAGAACTCAGGGAAGATTAAAAAAGAGATTTTAAATGTAGTTGTGAAAAAATCATGGGCTTATTCCGATTTGATGCCCATGATTCCGGGAACACATATTGGTCTTATCCCCATCATCCAGTGGCTTACACTTCCGTCGGTAATTCTTTATGTATGCGCTAGATTCATAAGAGGTAAATAGAAAAGGAAGCAAAATTTGCTTCCTTTTTTGATAGTTAATAAATAACTACAGTTATTTTTTTTCCTTGTCCTTTTCTTTTTTGTCGAAGTCACAGCAGTGAAGTTTCCCCTCTCCAAAAGTATTTTTATTTGAATCTTCTATTTTCTTTATAAGCCTGCTGAAAAATCCCTTTCTTTCTTCTGGGTGTTTGATCCCCTCCACTTGCTCAATAGAAGTAACCTTATATCCCTCGGATTCAATGGCTGACTTTAATAGCTGCTCATCCACATCTCCAGACACATATGCCTCCTCTCCCTCCAGGAAAACTTTAACATCTTCCACTCCATCGATAGATTTGAGTTTTTTTTCAATTTTATCTGTGCATTTGCTGCAAACCATTCCTTCAATCAATATCTTTCTCATAACTTCCTCCTTCTCTTAATCTTCTTCTTTAACCTTTGATTTCCAACGTTTCATAAGCAATGAATTACTCACTACAGAAACCGAACTAAAAGCCATGGCTCCCCCTGCAAAGATAGGACTCAGTAGAAATCCGGTAAAGGGATAGAGTGCTCCTGCTGCAAGAGGTAATCCCAATGAATTGTAAAAAAATGCCCAGAAGAGATTCTGTTTAATCTTTTTCATAGTGTATCTGGATAATTCCATGGCCACAACCACATCTCTTAAATCCTCTTTTATGAGAATAATGTCTCCTGATTCTATAGCTACATCTGTTCCACTACCTATTGCAATTCCTATATCTGCCTGAGTTAAAGCAGGGGCATCATTGATACCATCTCCAACCATGGCAACTTTTTTCCCATCTTGCTGGAGCTTCTTTATATTGTCGGATTTATCCTGGGGCAATACTTCGGCCATCACTCTTTTAATCCCGACTTGTTTGGCTATTGCTTCGGCGGTTCTTCGGTTATCTCCTGTGATCATTATTGTCTCAACACCTATCTGATTGAGAGCTTGGATAGCTTTAGCCGAATACTCCTTCAAGGTATCTGCCACAGCAATGATACCGGATATTTTTTTATCTACAGCTATTAACATGGCGGTTTTACCTTCATTTTCCAGCTGTTGGAGGTTCTCTAAAGCCGGCTCATAGTCTATTCCATTATCTTCTAAAAGTTTTTTATTTCCCAGATGGATGAGAGAATCCATATATTTAACCTGGATTCCCTTACCGGTTATAGAATTAAACTTATCTGGATCGACAATTTTTAATTTTCTTTCTTTGGCATGGTTGACTATAGCTTCTCCAAGGGGATGTTCTGAGTTCTTTTCAGCTATGGCTGCAAAGAGCAGCAGCTCATCCTGAGGTCGTTCTGAAAGAACAATAATATCGGTTACCTGGGGGTCCCCTTTAGTAAGGGTTCCCGTCTTATCAAAAACTACCGTATTAATCTTTTGAGCCATCTGAAGACTTTCAGCATTTTTAAATAAAATCCCATTTTCAGCTCCCTTACCGGTTCCTACCATTATAGCAGTGGGAGTAGCCAGCCCCAGGGCACAGGGACAGGCAATGATCAATACCGCAACGAAGATGGTCAGTGCGAAGGTTATTCCTCCGAAAAAATACCATGCAGTACTGGACACAATGGCAATTCCTACGACTACAGGAACAAAATAAGAGGATATAATATCTGCCAATTTCTGGATAGGTGCCTTACTTCCTTGAGCTTCCTCTACAAGTTTAATAATTTGGGCTAAGGCTGTATCCGCCCCTACCTTAGTAGCCTTAAATTTAAAGCTGCCGGTTTTATTGATGGTTGCTCCTATTACCCTGGCACCTTTGACTTTTTCAATGGGAATACTTTCCCCTGTAATCATACTTTCATCTATGCTGGAGTGTCCTTCTATGATCTCACCGTCAACAGGAATCTTCTGCCCCGGTTTCACCAAAACAAGGTCCCCTACAATTACTTCTTCTATTGGTATTTCAATTTCTGCCCCCTCTCTTATGACAAGAGCGGTTTTAGCAGAAAGACCCATGAGTTTTTTTATGGCCTCACTTGTTTTCCCTTTTGCCTTTGCCTCAAGAAACCTTCCCAAGAGGATGAAGGCAATTAATATTCCCGCTACCTCAAAATAAAGCTCATGGTATCTTCCTAAGATCATAACCCATACACTGTAAAAAAAAGCCGATCCGGTACCTATTGCTACCAGCGTATCCATATTGGCGATCTTTGCCTTGATAACAGACCTGATCCCCTTTGTATAAAACTCATATCCCACAATCATGATAGGGATGGTGATGAATAGTTGAATCATTCCCATATTTTTGTCTATAAATTTACTTACAGGCAGACCTATATGCGGACCCATGGCAAAGTATAGAAGTGGCAGGGACAGGATCATGGCAATACTTGTTTTATGCTTCAATGATTGAATCTCCTTCTCCCTGGCTTCCCTCTCCTCATCTTTGCTTTCTGTATCCAAAAAGTTTTCATATCCCACATCTTTTATGATCTCCCTTATCCTGCTGGAGTCAAGAACTTCAGGATCATATTTTATTACAGCTTTTTCTGTGGGGAGCAGAGTTTTTTCCACGACACCGGGAAGTTTATCTAAGGCTGAGCCTACAATACCCATACAGTGGGGATTATCCATCCCTAACACTTTAAGGTTCAAAGTACTAAGTTTTTCAGGTTTTTTCACAGTATAGCCGGAATCTACAACAATTTTTTCAAATGCACTTACACCAATTTCTTGAGGATCATATTCGATGGATGCCTTACCAGTTGTCAGATTTACATTGACATTTCTTACTCCCTTCTGGCTTTTGAAATTCTTTTCTATCTTGGCAGCACAGGCACCGCAGCTCATACCTTCAATATGAATAAGGCACTTTTCTGTTTCATTGGCAGATGTAATTTCTATTTGATTTTTATCTAAATCTTCATTCTTAAAGGCTTCGTAGCAGTGTTTACTGCAGAAATAATAGGTTTCCCCGTCTTTTTTCCATATAAATTTTGCCTTTTGGGGATCAACCTCCATTCCGCAAACAGGATCCTTCACCATAATATACCTCCATTTTTATATACTAAAATTATATTGTTCTTATATTAGATCACCTCAAATACTATTTACTAAAGTTTTGTATCATTTCCTCTTTAGGTAATATCAGATGAAGATGAAAAAAGGATCTCGATTATACCGATATTATTTTTAGAATTTAAAGTAGAACAGTAAAGAGGAACAGGGAAAATAGAGAGTATAAAATACAGTATAATTATAAATTTCAGAGATTGAGATTCAAAGCCATCAGAAAAAGGGGGAAAAATATGAAAAAGTATTTATATCTATTTATCTATATAATTTTATCAGTTATATCCACTGCCAAGGTTGTGGAATATGAAATTGATATAGCCTATACCGAAGTTAATTTTACAGGTACTCCGGTAATGGCTATGACATTAAACGGCGGTATTCCAGGTCCGACTCTGGAATTTACAGAAGGAGATCTTCTCAGAGTAACCTTCAACAATAAAATGGATGTAGAGACCTCTATCCACTGGCATGGACTCCTCGTTCCAAATGATCAGGATGGTGTTCCCTACCTTAATACCCCTCCGATCCTCCCAGAAACATCATTTACATATGAAATTCCTCTGATACAGTCGGGAACATACTGGTATCATTCCCATACTGGTCTTCAGGAACAGCGAGGAGTATACGGCAGTATAGTAATCCATCCCAAAGATAAAAAAGAAACTATGACAGAGTATGTAGCTGTCCTTTCAGATTGGACCGATGAATCTCCGGATCGGGTACTTAGAAACTTAAAGAAAGATGGTGACTATTACGCTTTAAAGAAAGGGACGGTTCAGTCCTGGGAAAGAGTAGTCAGGAAAGGACAAATAAGTGAAAGATTGATGAGCTCTTTAACGAGAATGGGTCCCATGGATCTTTCAGACGTGGGGTATGATGCATTCCTCATAAATGGACAAAAAAAGATATCCCTGAAAAATATTAAGGAAGGAACTCCTATAAAATTAAGGGTCATAAATGCAGCAGCATCAACTTACTTTAACCTTTCTTATTCAAAGGGAACTATGAAGGTAGTAGCTGCAGATGGTTTGAACGTTATGCCCGTTCATAGGGATGATATCCTCATGGGAGTTGCTGAAACCTACGATCTTATTGTTGAAGCCGGAGGAACATTTAAAGCTTCTGCCCAGGATGGCACGGGAGACACCATGCTCCATATTGGTGAAATACAGATGACGAAAGATGAAGAAAAAACTTCTCATATGATGCCTATGGAAATCAGTATGATGAACCATGACATGTCCATGAACTCTAAGGGGAAAGCCTCTTCATACGACTTTCTAATGGCTATGAAATCAACGGAATACAGTAACGATCTCCAGGAGAAAATTATCCGTCTAAAACTTACAGGCGATATGGAAAGGTATGTCTGGACCTTTAACAATAAGGCATTGTCGGAAAGCGACAAAATCCTCATCCGCAAGGGAGAAAAGATAAAATTTGTTTTGGAAAATGAGACTATGATGCACCATCCCCTCCATCTACACGGACACTTCTTCAGGGTCATAAACAAGCATGGCCCTAATTCTCCACTGAAACACACTGTAGATGTTCCTCCCATGCAGACTGTAGAGATAGAGTTTTTGGCCAACGAGGAAAAGGACTGGTTTTTTCACTGTCATAACTTATATCACATGAAAACAGGGATGTCCAGGATAGTAAGCTACAACAATGAGGAACTTCCCAAAGCTCTGTCCACTAAGCTCTCCTCGGATAGAAAGTGGTTTTACAAAGGGGATGTTGCTGGAGCTACCAACTACTCAGCCGCCAATTTCTCATCCTTCAATACAAAGAATACTCTCTCCCTAAGTGGTGAAGTTTCCTATGAAGGAGAGCATGACCTGGATCTCTACTATAGCAGGTATATAAACCGTAACCTGTCTTTAACCTTGGGATTCAATTTTAATGAAGAGGATGACGGAGAAATAGACAACAGAGGATTTTTAGGTATCGAGTACCTTCTCCCACTCTTAATAGAATCTGAACTGAAACTTTACGATGATGGGGATATAGAGATCGTGTTTTCCAACGAACTGCAACTTACCGACAAACTCCAGTTTAATTGGGAAATAGATACCCAAGGAGAATATCTTTTGGAGCTGGAATACAGATATAGAAAGTGGATTTCATTTACAGCAAACACTCACTCAGAATATGATGAAGGAATAGGAGTAAAAATAAGATTCTGATAAAAAGACTTCACCAGCAGGTGAAGTTTTTTTTATTCTTCACATAATTTTCACACAGTTCTTGTATACTTAAGTATAAGAAGATAAAAGGATGTGATTAAAATGAAAAAGAAAATTATCGTAGGATTATTAATAGTATCGGCATTGTCATTTGCAGCAGTAAAAAACAACCAGATAAATATGAATAACAACGGTCAAAGAGGGATCAACTATACTCAAATGATGAATGAGTTATCGGTAAGCCAGCAGAATGAATTAACCAATATGATGCAGGATAGAAGGGAGGCTAACTATAAAAAAGGTTTAGACATAAGATCTAAGCAATTAGAATTAGAAAAATTACTCTCAAAAGACAAAGTAAATTGGCAGAGTGTAGAAAGAGTGAATAACCAAATATCAGATATGAAAGCTAAACAAAGATTAGATGATATGAAATTTAGAAAGAATGTAGAGGATAAATTTGGAATAACTATGGGATATAAAGGCATGAATGGACATATGGGTGACGGAATGATGAATGAAAGTGGCAGACATATGGGCGGCGGAATGATGAATGGATCTAGAGGTTACTAAACTAAATATGACGATACATTAAAATAAGATATTCTAAATAGGGTATCCTATTTTTTTTTGTTAAAAAATCTGTTTGGTATAATCAAAATAAGGGTATTATGCAGAAAATATATTGAATAAGGACATAGGGGTAACCAGAATAGATGAAATAGAAAGTCTGACAGCTACAGGAAACTTCAAATTGTTGGATGCTTACATTGACGGAAATTTAAACAAAGAGATTTATACTAAAAGAATAGAGATACTAGAGGAAGAAATAATTATAATGGAAAAAAAGGTGATCCTAAAGATGAATTTGAGATAGAAATATATTTAAATGTTATTTAAAAAGACTAATATTAATTTTAGTCTTTTTTTATTGATATAGTTTTCTCTTTCTTTTATTTAAACCATTCTTATGTTATAATGATTACAAAGTTTAACTGGAGGTATATTAATGGAAAAAAAACATAAAATAAATAAATTTCTCGGGGCGCACGTCAGTGTCAGCGGGGGAGTTTTTAACGCTCCTAAAAACGCTCACGATATCGGCGGGACAGCCTTTGCAATGTTTTTAAAAAATCAAAAAAGATGGGTTGCCAAAGATTATGACGATAAGGTGATCAATAAATTTAAGGATGAGATAAAAAAATATAATTTTAACACCGATTATATCATGCCCCATGCCGGATATCTTATCAACCTGGCTAATTCCGATCCTGAAAAATGGCAGAAATCATTGGATGCCCTCATCGATGAGCTGAAAAGAGGGGAACAGCTGGGATTAAAATATGTGAATTTACACTGCGGGAGCCATCTGGGATTGATCTCACTGGAGGAGGGGTACGACCTTATAGCTCGTGGGATCAATGAAGCTGTCAAAGCCACAGAGTATATCACTGTAGTCCTTGAAAATACAGCCGGCAAGGGAAATACCATAGGTGGGAACTTTGAGGAGTTAAAGGAAATTATAGACAGGGTAGAGAATAAGGATCGTGTAGGAGTCTTACTCGATACCTGCCATACATTCGACTACGGGTATGACTTAGCCACCGAAGAGGGATATAAAAAGACATTGGAGGAGTTTGAAAATCTGATTGGATTTGAATATCTGAAGGGAATCCACCTGAATGATTCTATGTATGGATTAGCCTGTAAAAAAGACAGACACGAAAGTATTGGAAAGGGGATGTTGGGAATGGACTTTTTTAAAAGATTTATGAATGATCCCAGATTTGATAATATGCCCATTACCCTGGAAACAATAGATCCCGCCATATGGAAGGAAGAAATAGAACTGCTGTACAGCCTTATAGAAGGATAGGAGTGTGACATTTCATCCAGATAGGCATAATTTAGGTTTAAATATTATAAAATCTGAATTTTCTTTAAAATCTTATTAGAAATATGAGCCTTTGTTAATTTTTAAGAAAATTTATGTGAGAGGGTGCTCGCCTGCGGCG
>NZ_QUAJ01000040.1 GCF_003391055.1 Psychrilyobacter piezotolerans | reverse complement strand
AGAGCCTAAAAGAAATAGTCGAAGCTATAGGAGGTCACACTAATCCACAGCGTCTATGTTAATTATATACTAAAAAATTAAATAAACTAGAAATAGTGCTTTTATAGCTCTATTTCATTATACAAGGAGGTCATATGGAAAATAAAATATTCGAAACAGCTAAAGCACATAAAATAACACAAAAAGAACTAGCGTGTAAAGGCATTAGTGCTTCTTATCTAACTAAAATAAAAAAAGGGCATAATCCTTTTAAAAAAAAACATATCCCTCTGCTGGTTGATTCTTTTAATAAAATTTTTCAGGAAAGAAATATAGATAAAATCATTACTATAGAGGAACTGTATATCACTCCCCAGCAGGAACTGGATCAATTAATTGTTGAAAGTATTATAGATAAAAGTATCTACTCCAAAGAAAAACAAGAAGAGATAGAGTTATTTGGACGAGAGAAAGAAGTTCACAGCTGTAAATACCGGTATATTATAGCCAAACATAATCAAAGGATAGGTAAGAAAGAAAAAGCTTTAAATACCTATTACGACCTATTAAATCATTTCTCCTGCTCTGATTTTTTCTATTCTATCTTAATTGAGGTAATTCGGTTAGAAAAAACAGAACTTACCTATGCAATATACCTTAAATATCAAAAGAAGATCAATCAAGCACCATATAAAACAAAAGCACTCTTAGCTTATAATACCGGTGTAAGTCTCTTAGAAACTAAAAAATATAGTAAAGCTATTTTATGTTTTAATGTTCTTATTGATATGCCGGAGATTACAAAACACTACTATCATTCCTACAATAACCTGGGTATTTGTTATCAAAACTTAGGAGAATATGAAAAAGCCATTGAATGTTTTAAAAAAAGTGTAATTGACCCATTAAATTATAATGATTTAGAAATTTGTTATATCAATATTATTTCTTGTGCTAGAGAAATGAAAAATGAAATACTGGTAAAAGTTACTGTTAATAAGCTTGAAAAGATACTTAAAGAGTTAGAAAATGGAACGCTATATCAAACTTATTGGAACCTAGGATTAGCTTATTTATATTTAGAAGAAAAAAAGAAAGCTGTTAATGCATTTGAAAAGGAAATTTCATTTCCTATAAACCTTAACCATCATCACTTTAACCCAACTAAATATTTAGATTCTATCAAGCAACTTGTTTTACTCTATGGTCATCAGCCATTAAAACAGCAGGAATTAATTAAAACAATCTGTAAAATACCCAAGAAAATGATGCCTTATGATTTTTTTCTATACATATTAAAATTTTATATAAATAATTCTTTAGAATATGAGGCCAATTTTCTTATTCGAAAAATACAACTATAAATTTAAAGGGGGAAAGATGAAAAAAAAAATGGTTAATACTTATAGGTGCCCTATTACTCTTTAGTAACACTTTTGCTAACAAAAGTGTTGGAATGGGAGGAAGAATGCCTAAAGTACCGACTAATATGTCTAACGTTACATTTGAACAAAACTAAAAAAAGAGCCCTTAAACCATATATGGTTTAAGGGCTCTTTTTTTATCTTTTATCCTTTCATGGCTCTGATCTTACTTGGAAGGGAGAACAACTTAATAAACCCTTCAGCATCATGGTGATCATAAAGGTCACTGGCTCCAAAGGATGAAATTCCTTCATCATAGAGTGCATTAGGAGATATTCTTCCTGCTACCTTTATATTCCCCTTATATAGTTTCAATTTAATAGTACCAGTAACTACAGCAGATACGCTATCTATAAATGCATCCATCCCATCCTTTAAAGGTGTAAACCATAAACCATTATAGACTAATTCCCCGTATTTCTGCCCCATATTTTTCTTGAAAGCCTGAGTCTCTTTGTCCAGACAGATACTTTCCAATTCTTTTATAGCTGCATACAAAACCGTTCCTCCGGGAGTTTCATAGATCCCTCTGGATTTCATCCCCACAAGTCTGTTTTCTACAATATCCACTATTCCTACCCCGTGTTCACCAGCTATTTCATTCAGTTTTATCAAAAGGTTCGCTGCGGATAATTTTTCCCCATTGACACTTATTGGTGTTCCCGATTCAAAACCTATCTCCACATATTCAGCCTCATCCTTGGCATCCTCCAGGGATTTTACCATCATATACAGGTCATCCTTATGCTCGTTTTCCAAGAACTCTATATCTCCCCCCTCGTGACTTATATGCCAAAGATTCTGGTCTCTGGAATAGATTTTTTCTTTCGTCACAGAAAGCTCAATCCCTTTAGATTCAGCATAGTCTATGGCGTCTTCTCTGGATTTAATATCCCATTCTCTCCAGGGAGCAATTATCTTTATAGCGGGGTCTATCGAAGCTATTCCCACTTCAAATCTAACCTGATCATTCCCCTTTCCAGTACATCCATGGCAAATATACTTAGCCCCTTCTTTGTGTGCAACTTCTACTAGTTTTTTAGCTATAAGCGGTCTTGCAAATGCTGTTCCCAATAGATAATTTTCCTCATAGACAGCTCCGGCTTTCAGCCCCTTGAAGGCATAATCTTTTACAAACTCCTCAGCTACATTTTCTATATAAATTTTAGATGCTCCCGATTCAATGGCTTTTTTTCTCACATCTTCCATCTCGTCTTCCTGCCCTACATTTACACAGACAGCTATAACCTCTAAATCATAATTTTCTTTTAACCATGGCACTATTATCGATGTATCTAATCCCCCTGAATACGCTAATACTACTTTATCCATTTTTTCCCCCTATTTATTTTTATTTATTTTTTTATTTTTTTTCTATATATGTTTTTATTAATTCATCGTATTTTTCGCTTCCTAAAATCTTATCCAAGGCCTTATTTATCTTCTCCAATAATTCCACATCATCCTTTCCTATGGCTATGGCATATTCTTCCGACTGCAGAGTATAAGCAGCTAATTTTAACCCCTCATTTTTTTCCACTGTTTTAATTGCCTGTTGATAGTCCAAGATTATCATATCTATTTTTTCCGCCTGTAAAGATAGTACTGCTTCATGTAATTTATTGTATTTTTCTACCTCTACCCCATCTAATTTTTTAGATAAATCCTCGGCTATGTTATCACTGGTTGTACCCAATACCACACCTATTTTTCCACCTGCTATATCAGATTCCTTTCCTATATCTTTTGATCCTTCCCCTACCATGATTACCTGACTCACATTAAAATACGGGTGGGTAAAATTCACATTTTTCTTTCTATCTTCGGTTATCGACATCCCAGCTACAATTAAATCTATTTTTTTAGTCTGTAACGCCGGCAGAAGTCCGCTGAAATCCATCCCTACTACCTTAAATTTAAGCCCGCTTTCTTTTTCGATTTCCTTCAACAGGTCCATATCAAATCCTACGATCTCGTCCCCTTCCATATATTCAAATGGAACAAAATTAGGAGCAGTTCCCACTACATAGGTTTTTTCTTCTTCTTTTGGTGACCCGCAGGCAACCATCAACATCGATACCAGTACCATCATTAATTTCATCATCTTTTTCATCTTTAAACCTCCTGTTTATTTTTTATTTTTTTTTAAAAAACTTTGTGCATCCTCTATTTGAGTTTCCACCGATTCTAACCCTGTTCCCCCATAACTTTTTCTCCCGTTGACACACTCTTCTATACTTATTTTTCTATTTATATCATCTTCAAACAGATCATTGAACCCTTTAAATTCTTTTAAAGTTAACTCCGATAATCTTTTTTTATTCACCTCACAATAAACAACCAGTTCCCCGACTATTCTATGGGCTTCTCTAAAGGGCAGTCCTTTTTTTGCCAGATAATCTGCCACATCGGTGGCATTTATAAATCCATTTTCAATCCCCACCATCATATTTTTTTCATTTATTTTCATAGTAACCAGCATCTCTTTAAAGATAACCAAAGATATCTTTATGGTATCTATGGAGTCAAAAATTCCTTCCTTGTCTTCCTGGGTATCCTTGTTGTAGGCCAGGGGCAGACCCTTCATAACGGTCAATATTCCCATTAAATTCCCGAAAATTCTCCCTGTTTTTCCTCGGATTAATTCTGCTATATCCGGGTTTTTTTTCTGGGGCATAATGGAAGAGCCTGTAGAATATGCATCATCCAAACTTACAAAAGAAAATTCACTCGTAGACCATATTATTATCTCCTCAGCCAGTCTGGACATATGCATGGATATCATGGAGATAATAAAATTTAATTCAATTATAAAGTCCCTGTCACTGACAGTATCCAGGCTGTTTTTAGTAACTTCAGGAAATCCAAGTTCTGCCGCTACAAAATGTCTGTCAATATTATAGGTTGTCCCAGCCAATGCTCCGGCTCCCAAGGGCATTACATCCAGCCTTTTGTAGGAGTCTTTTAATCTGTCCAAATCCCTTTTAAACATCTCATAATAAGCCATCATATGGTGGGAAAATAAAATAGGCTGTGCTCTCTGGAGGTGTGTGTATCCAGGCATAATAACACCTTTATTTTTATGAGCTGTCTCCACCAGTCCCTCCAATAGTTCTCCCAATAAACCCTCTATTACTGTACTTTCTTTTTTCAGATACATCCTTATGTCCAGGGCCACCTGGTCATTCCTGCTTCTGGCCGTATGAAGTTTTCCTCCTGCTTCTCCTACTATCTCTATCAACCTTTTCTCAATGGCCATATGGATATCTTCATCCTTTAGATCAAAGATAAATTCTCCTCCTTCTACCTCTTTTAATATCTGTAAAAGCCCGCCTTCTATTTTTATCTGTTCATCTTTTCCTATAATATCTTGTTTAGACAGCATCTTAGAATGAGCTATACTTCCCATTATGTCTTCTTCATACATACGTTTATCAAAATTTATAGATCCGTTGAATTCTTCTAATATTTTTGCCGTTTCCTTATTAAATCGTCCACCCCAAAGTTTCATCGTTCTCTCCTTTTTTTCAATATTTCCCATAATAAAGATAATTTTTTAATTCTTCTTTATTCATCCCGTCAATCCCCATTTTTTCTAGGTTTCTTCCATCTTTAAAATAATCTTTACTATTGTAAGCTCCTGCAATTGTTATACAAGAATACATCATGGGAGTTTCATTCTCTAATAATTTCCCAAGAGAATAACACGGCACCACTAAATATGGGACATCCTCCGTTATATACCTGTGTTTTGATGTACTAGGAGCTCCTATCTTACTGTGTGCTACTGAACTTCTGTTTAATTCATACACACTTTCATATTCTAAGTTATAAAGGGAATTCATAGCCTCCAATTCTGGAGTTAAATGAAACCCCATAGTATTCCCTATCTCTAATCTTTCCTTTTCCATGACAGATACAGCCTTAGAAGTGGCGAAGGAACAAGTATCCCTATAATAATTAAATTCACCTCCAAAATTTTCCATTATTCCCATGTTTAAGACTGACAACAGAGGATGTCCTCCAAAATTTATGTTTTCCATTCCTGCTACAACTACATTTTCTAATTTTGTTAATTTTATTGGAAATACCTCATTTAAAATTTCCAGTGTTTCATCAGTTTTAATTCCTGGAAAAACTCCTACTGGTAAATGAGATTTAGTCCCATAAATTGCCACTCCCCCTTGACACTCTATTCTACAGGCCCAAGGAATAGAGATCCCATCTACTAAGGTTACATCTTTTTGCCCTTTTTCCAACATGATTTTATTAAAAACTAAACTGGAAAAATTCCCAGGCATAGATACTAAAATATGACCATCTAAATAAGGATAAATTTTATTAAAGATAATCTCCTGAGCATAGGATGGTACCACTATAATGAGTATCTTGGAATATTTTAAAACTTCCATAATATCAGTTGTTATTCTATCTATCTTTTGGATTCCAGGAATCTCTAATTTTAAACCATCTACCTCTTTTAATGCCTCAATATACCCGCTATTTTCTTCTATCCCTTCTAAATTCACAGAGAATTCTTTAGCATCATAAAGACAAACTGTATTTCCTACCTTGGAAAAATGATAGGCTGCTGTAAGTCCACCATTGCCTCCACCAATTATTCCAACTGATTTCATAGACTATCCTCCAAAATATTTATTTATTAACTCTTGATATTTTCCACTTTCTTTCATTTTTTTGATCTCTTCATTCAATTCTGATATTAATTTTTCATTCCCTTTATTCATAGCAATAGCTGAACCATCTTGTTTATCCTCTAATAAAGCTGCCAGTTTTAATTTTTGATTATTCTCTAAATAATTATTAGCCACAACTTCACCAACTATTACTGCATCTACCTTTTTATTGTTTAACTCCAATATAGCTCCTGTAAATGAGTTATATCTTTTAATCTCTACCCCTTCTATGTCATTTGCCATAGTTTCTTGGATAGTCCCTAACTGAACTCCTACTGTTTTTCCCTTTAAATCATTTAAAGACTCAATTCCATAAGTATCTTTATTTACCAAAATAGCTTGAGCAGAATTATAATATGTATCGGTAAAATCTACAGCTTTTTTTCTCTCTTCTGTAGGTGTCATACCAGCTATTACCATATCTATCTTCTTTGTTTGAAGAGCCGGTAATAACCCGTCAAAACTCATATTTTTCCATTCTATTTCATATTCTAAATTTTTGGCTAATTCCTCCATAAACTCGATATCAAATCCTACTAATTTTTCATTTTCAATATATTCATAGGGTTTATATTCTGCATTGGTTCCTACATATAATTTCTTTACCTTCTTAGTTGTATTTTCTACCTCTGTTTTTTGTCCACACCCTATTAAACTTACTATCATTAAAATTCCTATTATTAATTTATTCATTATTTTTCTCCTTTATTTTTTATGAGTTAATACAAATTCTTCTTTAATTTCTTTTAATAACTCTTCATCTGCTATTATGTCCACTGCAGTCATCACCATGGATAGAACTGCTTCTTTCATACCCTCATACGCTTTTTCAGTTATACTAGCTTTAGCAAATTCTGCACTGTGACCTATTAATTCTCCTTCACTTATGGGAAAAGATGGGTGGATAGTTGGACAGCAGTAACTGACATCCCCCATATCTGTAGAACCCGCCTTACCCCCTTTTTTAATCTCTTTAATACCTAAAAGCTTGAGATTTTTTATATAAGTTTCAGATAATTTTTTATTGGTTATAAGATCTTTAAAACTGTATTCATAATTTTTCATCTCCAACCTAGTCCCTGTAGCAAGGGCAGCTCCCTGGGCACATTTTTTTACCCTCTCCGACAAGATTTTCAATTCTTTATCACTGCTGCTCCTTATATAAAAATCTGCCGAAGAAAAATCAGGAATTATATTGGCTGCTTCTCCTCCATTTGTAATTACTCCATGGATCCTGTCGGTCTCACAAATTTGCTGCCTCATGGCATTGATACTATTGAATAAGGTTATCACTCCATCTAAAGCATTTATTCCCAAGTGGGGAGAACCCGCCGCATGAGCTGTCTTACCAAAATACTTAAACCTTACAGCTTCCATAGCCTGAGAACTCCCGCTCTCAATATGAAATCCCCCTGTAGGATGAACCGACATAACTATATCTATATTTTCAAATATTCCCGCTTTGGCCATATCTACCTTGGCTCCATCGGTTTCCTCTGCCGGAGTCCCCAAAACAATTACTTCTCCGCCTAAATCCTTTACAAATTCCTTTAATATCAGCCCGGCTCCTGTACTGGCAGTTCCCAGTATGTTGTGTCCGCAGCCATGTCCTATCTCTGGAAGTGCATCGTATTCAGCTAAAAAAGCTATCTTAGGTCCGGCTTTTTTAGATTTATAGGCAGCTTTAAATGCTGTTTTTATCCCTATAAATTCTTTTTCTATCTGAAACCCATTTTTTTCCAAAAGGACAGTATGAGCATCCCTTGCTTTTATTTCATGATTTCCTAATTCTGGATTTTTATAGATATAATAATTTAATTTTATTAATTCATCTGCATAATTTGAATAAAAAATTTTAGCCTTGAATTTCATATTCCCTCCTAATTTCCTATTTTTGAGTATAAAAAAGGGACCCTGCCATTTTCAACAGAATCCCCGTTAGATTAGCATGATTTACTTCCTATTTAATTTTCAATATACCTGTTTTCCATCCTAATCCCTCTTTTTTTAAAACCATTTTTTTAATAATTTATCGTATGTACCGTTTTCTTTTAAAGTTATTAAAGCTGAATCCACTTTTTCCAATAACTCTTTATTATCTTTGGATACTGCCATTGCATATTCTTCCTTTTCTCCCTCTGCAGAAGTGATTTTTATTCCTTCGTTATTTTTCACAAAATTCTTAGCCGGTTCACCGTCCAATACCACTGCATCTATCTTTCCTTCCTTTAAATCCATGATAGCTGCATAACCTGCATTATATTTTTTTACTTCTACCCCGTCGATCTCGCTGACAACTACATCTCCTGTAAATCCTAATATTACTCCTACTTTCTTTCCTTTTAATCCCTCAAAATCTGGGATATCCTCTGCATCTTCAGCTGTTATGATCACCTGATTCGCCTTATAATATGTTTCACTGAAGTTTACAGCTTTCTTTCTCTCCTCGGTAGCCGTCATCCCTGCTATTATCATATCCACTTTTTTAGCCTGTAGTGCCGGCAGCAGACCGTCAAAAGCCATATCCTTAATCTCCATCTCTACCCCTATCTCCTTTGATATCTCTGCCATGAGATCCATATCAAACCCCACAGTTTTTCCATCTTCTAAATATTCAAAGGGTGCAAACTCGGCATTGGTTCCCACATAGATCTTTTCTATTTTTTTTTCATTTCCACAGGCCACCATCAACATTCCAATTATCACTGCCATTATTAATTTCATCGTCTTTTTCATCTCTTTCCTCCATTTATAATCAAATTTATTTTTTTAATGATTCAATACCTTGTCTAAAAATTCTTTGGTTCTCTCATGGGCAGGGGCTTCAAATAACTCCTTAGGAGCAGCATCTTCTAAGATAACTCCGTAATCCATGAAGAATACTCTGTTAGCCACACTCTTGGCAAATCCCATCTCATGGGTTACAACCATCATCGTCATTCCTGAATGAGCTAAATCTCTCATTACATCCAGTACCTCTCTTACCATCTCAGGGTCCAGGGCTGAGGTAGGTTCGTCAAATAGTAGAATATCCGGTTCCATGGCAAGAGCTCTTGCGATAGCTATTCTTTGTTTTTGCCCCCCTGATAATGAATCCGGATACGAATTTGCTTTATCTGCTAAGCCTACTCTTTTCAACAAATTTTTGGCTTTTTCTATTATCTCTTCCTTTTTTATTTTTTTTACTTTCATGGGTGCTAACATCAAATTTTCCAGTACCGTCTTATGGGGAAATAGATTGAAGTGCTGGAATACCATCCCTACATTTTGTCTTACCTTATTTATATTCGTTTTAGAGATATCCATTCCCTCTATCGTTACTTTTCCTTTAGTTATTTCCTCTAACATGTTTATACATCTCAAGAATGTCGATTTCCCCGATCCAGAGGGTCCGATTACTGCCACTACTTCCCCTTTAGTAATCTCCTTACTGATTCCTTTCAATACCTCTAAACTTCCAAAGTTCTTATGTAAATCTTCTATTTTAATCATTGTCTCTTTAGTTTCTTTAATCATTAGTTCTTCACCTTCTCTTCTATTTTTCTCATAAATTTAGTAAATGTTGTAGTTAATATCAGGTAGATTATACCTACTGCCAGCAGCGGCTCTACCCCTCTGTATGTCTGACTGGTGATTATATTAGCTGATCTGAGTAAATCTACTCCACCTATAAATCCTACGATAGAAGTTTCTTTTAATAATGAGATGAACTCACTTACTAATGCCGGTAATATCTTTCTTACTGCCTGGGGTACTATTACCTCTTTCATTGTAGTTACATAGTTCATTCCAAGGGCTCTTGCTGCTTCACTTTGACCCTTATCCAATCCTTCGATTCCTGCTCTTATTATTTCTGCTACATAGGCTGCACTGTTTAATCCGAATGCTAATCCCGCTACTACTAAGATCGGTACATCTCTTAGTGCACCTACAAAGATTATATTGGCTAAAATCATTAGCTGCACCACTGCCGGTGTTCCACGAATCAGATCAACATAGATCAATGCTCCTCTAGACAATGGATTGAATTTATTTTTAAATGGATAGAAGTGACTCAATCTGCACAGGGCCAATATCACTCCCAATACTATCCCTATTATTGCTGCTAAAATTGTTACGTTGATGGAAAATAATAATCCTTTTAGGATATACATATATCGGTCTCCCTCTATAAATATCCCCTTCAGTATTTCTAAGTATGCCATTTTGTTCCTCCTAATTTATTTATAAAAAAAATCCCAATGTTTGCAGTTAAACCACAGACCTTGGGATAAAAAAAGCCGTCATAGTTGACGGCTGTAATTTCAATACTTAATATACTCATAGAGACATAGTTTTACTATCTCTAATCTTTGCAAAAAGTCTATCCGAAGATCAGCCTGTTTATAAATTTAGTTGGGTGTAATTTTCTTCTCCTTATCCTACTGTTCATTAACATGGCTAAACCTCCTCTTTTGTAATTTATTTTTATAATTTATTTACAGGTATACTATCATAGTATATTTAACCTGGTCAACTTTTATTTTAAAATATTTTTTTATTTTTTTTATAAAACCTTCTCAAACCTAGATATTTCATGGATTTTATATCCATCATCTATTATAAATTTCCCTGTATATTTCCTGTCTTCAGGGTCGAACACAGCCTCTCCATAAAAATCTACAAATTTAAATTTATAGTCGGAGGAATAGATCTCAAAGGAATAATTTCCCTTTAAAAGATCTATTATGTCCACCAGCCTGTCCAATAATTTTTTAGATCTTCTAAAAAAAACATTTAAAATAAGTTCTTTTTCATCCTTTGAACTGATCTTCAGGTCCTCCAGCATGGAGTTTAAAATAAAAAAATTATCAATTTCCCCGACAAATTTTATTTTAAACTCATCCCGTTTAAAATCATCTTCGTCCAAGACCTTCATTATGCAAGATCTTTAGTTCTCTTAATGGGGCAGAGATCCCCGCACATAGTACAAGTTTCCCCATCTATAGGCTGTGATGATTTTCTGTATGCCTTTGCCTTTACAGGATCGATACACAGTTCAAACATCTTATCCCAGTTTAATTCCCCACGAGCCTTACTCATGGCATTATCCCACTCTATAGCTCCGGGAATCTGCTTGGCTATATCCCCTGCATGAGCTGCTATTCTGGAAGCTATTATTCCCTCTTTCATATCATCTAAATCTGGTAATCTAAGGTGTTCTGCCGGTGTTACATAACAAAGGAAATCTGCTCCACTGGCTGCGGCCAATGCTCCTCCAATAGCTGAAGTTATATGGTCGTATCCCGGGGCAATATCGGTAACCAACGGTCCCAATACATAAAATGGTGCCCCATGACATAATTTTTTTTCCAGCTGCATATTAGCAGCTATCTCGTGCAGGGGAACATGCCCGGGACCTTCTATCATTACCTGTACATCCCTTGCCCATGCTTTTTTTGTCAGTTCTCCCAAAAATAATAACTCTTGAATTTGAGGAGCATCTGTTGCATCCTTTATACTTCCGGGTCTGAGGCCGTCTCCCAAACTAAGGGTTACATCATGCTCTACACAGATATCCAGCAGCCTGTCATAATGCTCATAGAATGGATTTTCTTTATTATTTAACTTCATCCACTCATAAAGAATAGCTCCTCCACGACTTACAACCTTAGTCAGTCTGGGATTATTATCTACCCTCTCAGCACATACCTGGTTTAACCCTGCATGGATAGTCACAAAATCTATCCCATTTTTTGCATGCTCTTCCACTACCTCAAAAAGATCATCTACCGTCATATCCTTTATATTTTTTCCGTATTTTGCCACTGCATCATACATTGGTACAGTTCCTAACATGACATCGGAATATTCTACCAAGTCACGTCTGAAATCTTTTGTAGCCCCGTATATACTGAGATCCATAATTGCATCCGCCTTATATTCCAATGCTTTTTTTACCTTTTCAAACTCTAAATCTAAATCATAAGAATCTTCCGATACTCCCAGGTTTACATTTACCTTAGTCCTCATCCCTTCTCCAACGGCTATTCCCCTGAGAGATTTATGGTTTTTATTTGCAGGTATTACGATCTTACCCTCACTCATCTTCTGGAGCAATGTTTTTTCATCTATAGATTCAGATGCCAGTACATCCCTCATCTCCTTTGTTATTATCCCCTTTTTAGCTGCATTCATCTGTGTAGTATAGTTATTCATCCTGTCCCCCTATTTAATCTATTATTTCATTTAATTTTTTAATTTTTTTTTCAATATTTTCCGCCCCTACTATCTCACTGACCAGACATATGCTGGCTGCTCCTAATCTTTTTACATCTTCTATATTGCTTTCTTTTATCCCGCCAATGGCTACAAATGGTATGTCTATATTCTTTACTACCTCTTCTAAATACCCCAGCCCTACAGGATCTTTTTCCTTTGTAGTGGTTTTAAATATAGGCCCTACCCCGATATAATCAGCTCCATCTAATACAGCTTTCTCTGCATCCTCAAGGCAATGGGTAGATTTACCGATTATCTTATTTCCCCCGATCAATTTTCTCACATGATGTATATCCATATCATCCTGCCCCACATGAACCCCGTCTGCATCTACTAAAATAGCTATATCCACATGGTCATTGACTATAAAAATAACATCATTTTCACGGCACAAATTTCTTATCTCAATAATCTCTCCTATCTTTTCCTTTATGGATTTTTCCTTTTCCCTGTACTGGATTATTTTTATCCCGCCATCAATCATAGATTTCACACACTCTATATTAGATCTTCCATTGGCAAACTTTTCCCCTGTAATCCCGTATATTCCCTTAGGCAGAATCTTTTTAAAATTTTTAGACATATTTTTTTCTATCTCATAACTGAAAAATCTTAAATTTTCTATTTCCTTTGAAATATTATATTCTCCTACAATTTTGCTGATTTCTTCTATAGTTCTCAGAGCTTCATTTACCCTTTTAAAATTACCAAATATCAGATTTTTTATGTCTTCTTTCTTATCTAAATCCGAATTAGAACTTATTGTTTTACCTATATCTTTTTTGGAATCCCGAGCCAGCAAAAGCTTATGATCCAGGGGTAAGAATAATTTCCTTACCCTATGCCTCATTTCTCTGAGTTCCTTTGTAGATACCGTATCTTCAAAATTAAATCTGGAAATATCCTCCAAAACCCTGATCCCTTCACAGGCACGATTTATATTGGCATCCAAAATTCTAAACCTCTTCATAATATCCTCCCTTTTCCATAACAATATTAGCCATTATAGAAGCTACTATCAAAACCTTAGGAGAGTATGTTTTATATTCCTCTATTCCCTTTTTAAAATCTCCAACTACATATATATTTTCTCCAAATTTTTTAGTCAGGATATTATCTGTATCATGGTGGGCTATGCCGGAAGCTGACACAATAAGTTTGTTGGAACTGTGAAATTCCTCTATGAGCAGCTTTTTATATTCCTTTTTATCAAAGGCTTCCACCAGGATATCACAGTCATCAAAGAGTTCTTTTGCATTGGTTTCCTCAATTTTTGTATCTATAATCTCTATCTCTAAATCAGGTGCTATCCTCTCTAAATTTTCCTTCAACATCTCTACTTTAGATTTCCCAATCTGGTCATGAAAATAAAACTGCCTGTTGAGGTTTGAAAGATCAATCCTGTCAAAGTCAGCTATCTTCAGATTGGATACCCCGCTTCTCACCAGGTTTACCGCCACATTTGAGCCTATCCCGCCGGCTCCTAAAATACCTATCTTCATACAATCAGCTCCCAGTCTTTATGGATTACCTGGTAACCCCTGGCTCTTATGGCTTTTTCAGTTTCCGCCACACTTCTGTTATCTGAAATTTCAAATTGCGGGGTTGATTTTCCCAAGTCGCTGTATGCTCCTACATTGGTTTTGGATCCTGCTGAAAATTTAGTCACTCCCAACCCGATGAGATTATCCCTGAATTCAGCCACCTCTCTGGTGGAAATATTTATCCCTGCCTTGGGCAGAAATAATCTATAGGCCAGGACAAACTGAACAAAGCTTGCGTCATCCAAAATATATTTGCTTTTATAGCCCCCCTCTGCCTCATTTATCCTGGGCAACGAGATAGAAAATTCACTGTTTAAGTATTTATCTGTAAGATATTCAGCATGAAGGCCCGATAGATATGCTTCTTTCACAAGATCTCCCAATCCGAATAATGTCCCTATATTTATACTTCGGAGTCCTGCACGAGCTCCCCTTTCCGGGGTATCCAGTCTCCACATATAGTCTGATTTTTTCCCCCCCAGATGCACACTCCTATAGATCTTCTCATCATAAACTTCCTGATAGATGGTCAACCCGTCTACTCCTATCTCTCCCAGTCTTTTATATTCTTCTGTCTCCAATGGGTATATCTCCACGACTACAGAATCAAAATGTTTTTTCAAAATTTTTACAGCATCCTCGATATAATCTACTCCCACTAATCCTTCGGCTTCCCCTGTTAAAAGGAGGATATGTCTTATCCCTGTTTTCGCAATCTCCACAGCTTCGGTCTCTATCTCATCTAATTTCAGGTGTTTCCTGTCTATCTTATTATTTTTATTGAACCCGCAATAGGTACATTCGTTGGTACAGTAATTTGATATATACATGGGGATATACAGGCTTATGACCTTCCCAAACTGCTGTACACTCCTCCTTTGAGCAGCTCTTGCCATCTCCTCCAGATGATCCTTGGCCTTAGGAGATAATAAATTTAAAAAATCAAACTTAGTTAATTTTTCTCTGCCTATGGATTTTTTTATCTCTTCATGGGTAAGTTCTTCCATGTATTTTTCCAGATCAAAACCTTTGAATTTTTCTATTTCTTTATAAAATGACATTTTCCCTCCACTTTTTCTTTAAAACCATACAAATAAATCATTTTTCCACATAAAATCCCTTTTTTCGTGTTGATTTATGTCATTGACGGTTTGCTAATTATTATGCAAAAAACCTGTCAGCGGTGAGGAAGCATTGGCATATCTGCTTTCCTCTGCCATTTTAGCTTTATATGCCATCCTGCCTGCTTTTACTGCCAGTGCAAAGGCTTCCCCCATCTCAGCCGGGTTGGGAGAACAGGCTATTGCAGTGTTTACAAGGACCGCTGCTGCTCCCATTTCCATAGCTTCTGCTGCCTGAGATGGTTTCCCTATCCCTGCATCTACTATGATGGGCAGATCTATATTTTCTATCATTATCTCTATCATTGCCTTGGTCTCAATCCCACGATTTGATCCTATGGGAGACCCCAAAGGCATTACTGCTGCTGCCCCGGCTTCCTTTAATCTCTGCCCTGCTATCAGATCCGGGGTCATATATGGTAATACTATAAACCCTTCATCTGCCAGTACTTTGGTCGCCTTTATTGTTTCTGCATTATCCGGCATAAGGTATTTCATATCGTTTATTACCTCTATCTTAATAAAGTCACCGCAGCCTGCTGCTCTTGCTATCCTTGCTATTTTTATAGCTTCCTCGGCATTTCTGGCCCCCGATGTATTGGGCAGCAGAGTAATATTTTTAGGAATATAATTCAATATATTTTCATCACTATTATTAAAATTTACCCTTCTAAGTGCCATGGTTATTATCTGTGACTCACTTGCTTTCAGCATCTTTGGTATTTCATCTTTAGAAGAAAATTTCCCTGTTCCTGTCAGCAATCTGCTTTCAAATTCAACTCCGCCTAATATTAATTTATCCATCTTTATCCCCCCGATACAAAATACAAAACTTCTACGCTGTCTTTTACCTTCAAATTCCTTGCCGGCCAAAGTTCCTTTTTCACGATTTCATCGTTATGCAGGATTACCACACCATCACTATCCAGCTCTAAACTTTTTACCAGATCATAGATATTCACAGCTCTGACTTTTTTTACTTCACCATTTAAAATTATCTCCATCTATCCCCCTTTATGTAATAAAAAAACCGCATACCCACAGGTATACGGTTATAATCGTCCTCTAAAAAAAATATAAATTAATTTTATAAAAAAACTCCGCTTTCCTACGCTAGTGCTAACTAGATTCAGGTTCAAAGGGTCAGTAATTATACTTCTCAGCCACATGGCTCCCCCAGCTCTCTATTCAATTGTCTCACTTCTTACTTCAGTTGTAGTCTATATATTTTTTCGTTTTTTGTCAACCTTTTTTTAAAATCTAAATTATGCCACCAATTTACACTAATTTTATAAAACCTTTTTTGCCACAGATTTTACACCTTAAACCCTTCATCACAAAGAAAGGAGATAAAGAGTTCCACAAAGTTAAATAATTCTGAATTTTAAAAATATCCGTGATTATCTATATTAGTTCTCAGTTAAATTATGCCTCGTTCAGTATAACGTCACATTCCTTAAATTTTATAAATTTAATTACAACACCTATACCGAGAAACATTGCCAGACCGCCATAATAAAGTTTTAAGGTATCTATCTGCTCCATAAATCCAAGGTTTATATCGTATCCAGCAAAGATTATTCCCATAATATTTAAGATTGTAATCAATACTCCTACACCATAAGCGATATAGTTATTTTTAGAAATTTGAAATGATGATATATGACCCTTTCTCCTGAAATTAATATAGGCTACACTCAAAAATAAATATGGCAGGATAAATGCCATGGTAGACATATCATAAATTTTATAGTAAAGATCTCCGGCTGATTCCCCGCCGAAAGTCGTGATTAAGATAAATAAAAATGACAAGCTGGTCTGAAAAAATAGTGCATTTTTTAATATCCCATTTTTATTCTTTTGTGTCAGCCAGGCCGGGAATGTTCCTGCCGGTGCTTCACTGAATACAACCTTTGACAGTGCCACCGACCAGAGAACCAAAGCAACCAGAGTTATTAAACTATATGTCAAACCTATCATCTTAACAAACCAAATTCCAAATCCAAAGGTATTTCCCATAAATGCGTAGCCGCTAATTACTGCATTAACTAAAGATACCCTGCTAAAATCTTCTACTGTTCCATAGGCTGCTATGGATATTATTCCCAAAATATAAAGAAATCCAATGATTATAGCTGACAACAAGATTCCCTTAGTAAAGTTTTTCTCAGGATTTTCTACCCTGTCTACATAAGTCCCTACTAATTCAGACCCCGCATAGGCAAAAATTATCCAGGCAAAGGTACTCAGCATCTTTCCAAAATTTTCCTTGGTATCCACAGCCATAACCAGTGATTTAGCAGTTATTTCTGTAGCCGGTGTCCCAAAGAATCCAAGGTACATCCCTATCCCTCCGACTAAAAATATTCCTGCCACAAATAACGAGATATAACCGGTCACTGTGGATATCTTATTAAATTTACTCTCATATTTTATTCCTACAAAAAGTGCTGCTACAAGGGATACTGCCGACAAGACAGCCATAGCTATATCACTGATATCTGCACTTCCGGTAACTGCAAAAGATAGATATGTCGGTACCCTGGATGCCAAAGTTGGCAGATAAAAAATATTTGCTACAAAATAACACCAGAGTGCAAAATAAGCTGTATTTTTCCCCAGCCCAATATCGATCCAAGAATATATTCCTCCAGTTCTGTCTTTTGCATATGCTGCAAATTCTGACATTATCAAACATAGTGGTAGAAAATAAATTGTTGCTCCCAATATAAACATACTTGTAGATTCTGTTCCTGTAGTCTTATAGTTATTGGCTATGTTTCCAAACCCAAATACTCCTACAAAAATTATCATTACCAATGCGGTAATCGATAGATACTTCTTTTTTTCCATTCCTCTAATCTCCTCCTGATAAATAAAAAAAGCCGCCATAATTGACGACTAAAATTAATTACCAATTATACTCATAGAGACATCTCATCATCTCTAATCTTTGCAAAAGATTAAATTAATTTTTACCAAATTAATAGCACTTTTTCTATTTTTTTATAAATATTGCTTTTTACTTTACCACACTTTTTTATTTCGATCAATATTTTCTTTTTTACCTACCATTTTTTGAAACACTTCTACCGAAATATCTCCTGTTCCCAGGTCTATTCCCGCTCTATTGAGCCCGTGAAAATCAGATCCTCCGGTTAAGATAAGACCTCTTTTTTTTGCTATTTTCATGAATTTTTTTCTTTTTCTTGTATCTATATTCGGATAATATAGTTCCAACCCGTCCAATCCGTTTTTTAACAAGCTGTCTATTATATTTACCACTGTATCATCCGAGTGGGATATAAGATGGGGATGAGCAAGGATAACCAAGGCTCCATTGGTCTTTAGTTTTTTTACCACCTCTACCATATCCACTCCTACCTTGGGGATATATGCAGGTTTCCCATCTCCCAGATACCTGTCAAAGACCTCATCCATGGTAGCTGCAAATCCTTTTTTTATAATCATCCTGGCTATATGGGGTCTTCCTATTACATTCCCAAGGACTTCATCTTCCACTTCGGCCAGACTTATCTCTATCCCCAGCCGGCTTAATTTCTTCAGCATCTCTAAAGTTCTATTGTGTCTTTTTTCCTGTAAATTTTTCAGCCATCCCAAAAATTCTTCATCCTTTAAATTTAAAAAATACCCCAGTATATGGATATCTTTATTTCGAAAATCAGCTGAAACTTCTATCCCGTCCACAAAGGTTATCCCTGCTTTTTCAGCTTCTTCCCTTCCCTCTTTCAGCCCGTCAACATTGTCATGATCGGTGATAGCCATGACCTCTATATTATTTTGTCTAGCCCGTTCTACCAGTTGTGCAGGAGTCAGCGTCCCATCCGAAAATGTAGAATGCATATGTAAATCTATCATGAATCTTCCTCCTTTTTTTTAATGTTTCATCCTTTCACATATCTCCTCTAATTCATTATCTATATAAACCGCATCCAGCAGGTCATCTATCCATGAATATCTCCCCTCTATCTCGGAAATAATATGAATTGCTGCGGCTTTCACTGTATTTTCCTCACTCCAGATTGCATGATTTAAAAATCTCAGATCATTTTCACTGGCTTTGTTTAATTTTTTTATTGTATTTTTACATTCATCACATACATGGATACATCTTTCTAAGTCGGCATCTTCTTCTGTTTTCCCGACTTCATATACACTGAGGCTTCTCCCTGATTCACCGCATAGTTCACAGGTCGATTTAGATCTTCTTACCAGCTCTTTTCCGAATTCTACTACATTGTTTTTTCTTGCTTTACTTCTCCCTGTCCATTTAGCCATGATCCTGTCTCCTTTTTATTTTCTTATTCCCATCTGTTATTGTATCATAAACAACATAAAAAAATTACAATTAAATTGTCTGTACCAGGAAATTTCCATCCGTTGCTACTAGTAAAAAAGAGGCGGAAACAGGTGGAGTATGTTAATGGTTCTATTCGCAAGGGGCATCCCCAAAGACTTATTCTGTTTGACGACTGAGTAGAATGCTTACTGAGAAGCTAGGGAATATCCAAAAAATCATTTTTAGAACTACTCAAATATTGAACTTTAAAATTTTATTTTTTAAAGGAAATTACATCGGATATGAATATAAATATAGGGTGATTAACGAACTTAAAAAGAAAAAAATGCGGCAGAAATAAAGTCAAATCACAAAATATTGCAATAAACAAAATTTAGCACTACTAAAAAACAAAGTTTGTGGAGGTTATTATGAGATCAAATACCAATAAAAGTTATATACCTTCTTACTTTATTCTTTTTCTTGGATTTTCATTATCCTGTTTAATATTTTATGAAATTAAAATTCTAGAAAAAAAATTTACCCAGTATAAATTCAAAGGAGAAAGTGAGAATTATTTAAGTATTTTAAACTCAGAGCTGAGTAAAAATATAAATGTTTTAGATGCAGTAAAACAATTGTTTTTATCTTCTAAAAATGTTGATAGAGAAGAATTTAAAATTTTTACAGAAAAATTCTTAGAAGACAATAAAAAAATTCAGTCCCTTTCGTGGGTACCCCTGGTCAAAAGTAGTGAAAGAAAGGAATACGAGAGGTCAGCCCAAAGAGAAGGTTATAAAAAAAAGCTAACGCTTCTTCAACCCCCAGCCCCCATCTTGGGGGTTTTTGGTATAATAACTATTATGACTACTATTACACTTAAAGATATTCTTACCAACGACAACCTAAAAGCTTTTTTTAAG
>NZ_QUAJ01000039.1 GCF_003391055.1 Psychrilyobacter piezotolerans | reverse complement strand
CCAACTCAGAGATAAGTATTCTATCATTGATAAGTCACCTTGGAGACTACGAGGTTGATAGGTTGGGGGTGTAAGGGCTGTGAAGTCTTTAGCTGACCAATACTAATATGACGAACACTTAACCTAAGAACTCTTCCTTTGTATGTTTTCTCTTTAACAAAGAGAAACCTAAGAAGAGAAGAAAGTTTAAAAGATTTTAGAAAGTTGATTTAGAAAAAACATTATTATATAGTTTTGAATGTACAACATTCATAAGAAAGTAAGCTTGGTAAGAAAAGCTACGGGGGTACACCTGGTCACATTCCGAACCCAGAAGTTAAGTCCGTAAACGCCGAAAGTACTTAGGGGGCAGCCCCTTGGGAGGATAGGAACTTGCCAAGTCTTTTTTATTTTTTGAAGAAATTCAAAAAAAATAAAAGAGTCATCGACTAATGTTGATGGCTCTTTTTTATGTATATGATCAAAAATAAAGTTCAAGAAGGTTTCCTTACTCTTCCTTTTTATGGTTTCTCGATTGACGAGTACGAAATTTTCTTATAGCTATAAGAAAATTACGATGTCAAAGAGAAACCGAAGCTAAAACCATCTTGTCTTAGCTAGTAAGTCACGATCGTCATTGTAGGAACAGTACTGCTGAAGCTCAACGACTATAAACTTCGATTAAAAAGCAAAAAGAGGAGTCATCAATTAATTTTGATGACTCTTATTATATTTAATTTAGGAAAGAATATTTAGAGGGAAATGATAAAGATAATAAAAAGACAAAAGTAATAATATTTTATATGATATAATAAATGACAGCTAAATTTTAATTATAATTTATTAGTTTGAAAGGTGGATAAAACAAAGGGGAAAGGTAGAAAAATGAAAAGTAAAAAAAAGTTTTATAAACAATTGGTAACTATAGCAGTTCCCATAACTATACAAAGTATGATCTCCTCCTCGGTAAATATGGCAGATGTATTTATGATTGGAAAGTTAGGTGCTACTAAATTGGCTGCTTTGGGATTGGCTAATCAAATAATGTTTTTGATGGCCCTATTATTATATGGAATAAATAGTGGATCTGCAGTTTTTATGTCACAATTTTGGGGAAAAAAAGATAAAAAAAGTTTGTATAAGGTGTTGGGAATAGCCCTTATAGGAAGTATCTTTGTGGGTGCAATATTTTTTGCAGGAGGGCAGTTTACTCCCAAATTTTTAATAAAGATATATTCTCCGGATATAGAGGTAATAAACTTAGGAGCCTCATATTTGAAAATAGTAAGTTGGTCGTATATAATAACGGCAATATCCATGGTATACGGAATCCAGCTTAGGAGTGTAGGGATCTTGAAGTTGGGTGTTTATACCAGTGTAATCAGTTTGATAGTTAATGTATTTTTTAATTATATATTGATATTTGGAAAGTTAGGTTTTCCGGAATTAGGGATAGAGGGAGCTGCAATAGCTACTCTGATTGCCAGAATTATAGAGATGACAATAATAGTCGGTTTAGTTTATAAAAAGAAATATCCATTGGCCTGTAAAATAAAAGAAATGGTGAAAATTGATAGGGATTTTCTGAAAAAATTTGTCCTAACCACATCACCAGTTGTAGCAAATGAGATGCTTTGGGCTCTGGGAATGACTGGTTATGCTATGGTATATGCTAGGATGAGTACCGAGTCTGTAGCGGTAATAAATATTGTAGACAGTATTGCCAGGATATTATTTACAGGGTTCTTTGGTATAGCCAGTGCTGCTGCAGTGATGATCGGACATAAAATTGGAGAAAAAGAAGAGGAAGAAGCTATTAAGTATGGATATCTATTGGGGAAGATATCGGTTTATATAGGGATAGTAACGGGAGTAATAATGGTTATAATCGTAAAACCTTTACTAAGTTTTTATAATTTAGAGGTGGAAGTTTATGACTTAGTGGTAAAAACCATGTATGTATTAGCCGTTCTGACACCGTTTAAAAGTTTTACAGCAACTACAGTAGTAGGAATATTAAGGGCTGGAGGAGATGTGAAATATTGTTTGGTCTTAGACATAACAGCACTTTGGCTTGTAGGAATACCTCTTGTGATATATGGGGGATTGACCTTGGGTCTGCCTATCTATATAGTTTATGGACTGGCTGGAAGTGAGGAAGTTATAAAATTTATTTTTAGTGTCAGGAGAGTTGTTTCAAAAAAATGGATTACAAATTTAGTGGAAAATATGTAGGAGGAAGAGATGGGATTGATTGAAAAATTGGAGTTAAATCCAATAATAGCAGCGGTAAAGGATGAAAAAACATTGAGGGAAGCCTTAAATAGTGATATAGAGGTAATATTTCTTTTGAAGTCTACTATATTAACTATAGAGACAATGGTGGAAAAAATAAAAAAAACAGGTAAGATAGTTTTTGTACATATAGATTTGATCGATGGGATGTCTCCTACAGTAGATGCACTTGACTATTTGAATGAAAAAACAAAATTAGATGGGATTATAAGTACTAAATCAGCCCTGATCAAGGAAGCTAAAAAACGAAAATTACTTACGATACAAAGATTTTTTATCTTGGATTCTATCTCATATAAAAACAGTTTAAAATACGCCAGAGCAACTAAACCAGATATCGTAGAGATCCTGCCGGGAGCTATGCCGAAAATAATAAAAAGATTTTTATATAACTATAAATGTCCTCTGATAGCCAGCGGGATAATAATGGATAAAGAGGATGTTATCTTGGCACTGAAAGCCGGGGCTATAGGTATATCTACAACTAAATCAGACATATGGAGTTTGTGAAACGTTTAATAAGCAAACTTTAAGTGTAAAAATCAAACACAGGCTTGACAAAATAAAAATAAAAAGGTATTCTCTTAGTAGAAAGAAATATAAATCTTAGAGACCGAGAGAAGATTAATTGCTATCCTTTAAGGGGATAAGTTTTTTAATCTTCTTTTTTATTAGATTTATAATTTTGGACGAAGTTTTGGTAGCGTATCATTATAAATAAAGGAGGGGTATGGATGAAGAGTAAGGGAATTATAGGTGAATGTTTAGCTGAATTTCTAGGAACAGGAATTCTAATATTTTTTGGAGTAGGTTGTGTGGCAGCGCTGGTAGTAGCAGGTGTGGACATGGGGCAATGGGAAATTAGTATTGTTTGGGGATTAGGTGTAACCATGGCAATATATGTGACAGCCGGAGTTTCAGGAGCACATTTAAATCCAGCAGTAACTTTGGCATTGATGACCCGTAGAGGTTTTGAGAAATCCAAGGTACTACCGTATATTGTATCTCAGATTTTGGGAGCTTTTTCATCAGCAGGATTAGTTTACTTTCTTTATAGACAGTTATTTGTGGCTTATGACAAATCTCATGGAATAATCAGAGGAAGTGTAGAAAGTTTATCTACAGCAGGAATTTTTTCTACATATCCGAATCCACATATCGACAATTTTCAAGCATTTGTAGTGGAAGTGGTAATAACAGCAGTACTTATGATGACAATTTTTGCAGTGGGAGATGACCAAAATGGTGCTCCTAAAGGACATACGTCGGCTATCTTAGTTGGTATAGTAATTGCAGTAATTGGAGCATCTATAGGACCCCTTACAGGATTTGCAATGAACCCGGCCAGAGATTTTGGACCAAAGTTATTTGCATTTATGGCAGGTTGGGGAAAGGTAGCATTTACAGGCGGGTTAGCAAATCCATATTTCTGGGTACCGATATTAGGACCAATATTAGGAGCGCAGGTTGGGGGATTAGTATACGATAAAGTGATCGCAACGAATCTGCCAAAGGGAGTTTGTGATTTAGAAAATAAAGAAGAATGTGAAGAAGAGATCGGAGTATTTAATAACTAAAAAATAGGAGGCTTAAAAGATGGCAAAGAAATATGTTATAGCATTAGACCAAGGAACTACAAGCTCAAGAGCGATTATTTTTGATAAAAACGGTAATACTGTGGGATCATCTCAAAGGGAATTTACTCAAATATATCCTAAAGCAGGGTGGGTAGAGCACGATCCGATGGAAATATGGGCTACTCAAAGTTCAATGTTGACAGAAGTTTTGGCTAAAACAGGAATTAAGCCTGAAGAAGTGGCCAGTATCGGAATCACAAACCAAAGGGAAACAGCAGTAGTATGGGAAAAAAGTACGGGAAAACCAATATATAATGCTATAGTGTGGCAGTGCAGAAGAACTGCCTCGATCTGTGATGAGATAAAAGAGGATGGACATGAGGACTACATAAGAAAAAATACAGGATTAGTAGTGGATGCTTACTTTAGTGGGACTAAGGTAAAGTGGATCTTAGATAATGTAGAGGGAGCCCGTGAAAAAGCGGAAAATGGAGAGTTACTTTTTGGAACTATCGACACTTGGTTAGTTTGGAAGTTAACCAATGGAAAAGCTCATGTGACCGACTATACAAATGCATCTAGAACTATGTTATTTAACATAAAAGAGTTAAAGTGGGATGAAAAACTATTGGAAATTTTAGATGTGCCAAAATCTATGCTGCCAGAGGTAAAAAACTCAAGTGAGATCTATGGAGAGACCAACCTAGGTGGTAAGGGAGGATTTAGGATTCCTATTGCCGGGATAGCAGGAGATCAGCAGGCAGCACTGTTTGGACAGGCTTGTTTTAAAGCTGGAGAAGCAAAGAATACCTATGGTACTGGATGTTTCTTACTTATGAATACAGGAACAGAGATGGTAGAATCTAAAAATGGATTGTTGACTACTATCGCCATTGGAATCGATGGAAAGGTAGAATATGCTTTAGAAGGAAGTGTATTTGTAGGTGGAGCATCGGTACAGTGGCTTCGTGATGAGATGGGACTTATTAAAGACGCGGCAGATACTGAGTATTTCGCTAATAAAGTAAAGGACAGTAATGGTGTCTATGTAGTGCCTGCATTTGTAGGGCTGGGATCTCCATATTGGGATATGTATGCAAGGGGATGTATTGTAGGTCTTACTCGTGGAGCTAATAGAAACCATATCATAAGAGCAACTTTAGAAGCTATAGCATACCAGAGTAAAGATCTTATAGAAGCTATGCAGGAGGATTCAGGAATTCAATTATCTAGTTTAAAAGTTGACGGAGGAGCAGTTGCAAATAACTTCTTGATGCAATTTCAATCAGATATCTTAGGAGCAGAGGTACTGAGACCTGAGGTAACTGAAACTACAGCTCTGGGAGCAGCTTATCTTGCTGGTCTTGCTGTTGGATTCTGGAATGACAAGGATGAGATAATGGAAAGATGGAGTCTGGATAAAATGTATGAACCTGAGTTAGAGGAAGAGAAAAAAGAAATGATGTATAAAGGTTGGAAAAAAGCTGTAACTAGATCGCAAAGCTGGGAAGATTAAAAAAAATGGAGTTTGATGGCTGAAAGCTGTCAGACTCCTATTTTTTTCATATTGCTATAAATCCTAGAATGATGTAATATTATTATCGAGAACAAAATAAATAGGGGGAAAATGATGAAGTTGAGAAAATTGATGGAAGAAAAAAGTTTAGATGGTATATTGATAACGGATTTGGTAAATTTGAGATATTTTACAGGGTTTACAGGAACAACCGGGATAGCTCTTGCAACTGAAAAAGGAAGATATTTTCTTGTTGATTTCAGGTATGTAGCCCAGGCCAATGATGAAGTAGTTCCCAATGGATTTGAAGTGGTTGTAATCGAAAGACCGGCTACAAATAAAATCAATGAAATCTTAAAGGAAGAGAATATAAAGAAGCTGGGGATAGAAGATCAAAATGTAAGTTTAGCTGAGTATAATGACTATGTAGAAAAGTTTAAAGGATTAGAATTTGTATCGTTAGGTGATAGCTTTACCAGAATTAGAATGGTGAAAACAGAGGCAGAGGTTAAAAATATTAAAAAAGCTGCAGACATAGCTGATAAAGCTTTTGCAAAGATACTGCCTTTAATAAAAGAAGGGGCAGTAGAAAATGATATAAAAACCGAACTGGAATATGAGATGAAAAAATTAGGAGCTGAGGGACCGTCATTTGATACGATTATTGCTTCTAATTACAGATCTGCTATGCCTCATGGGGTAGCCAGTGAGAAGAAAATAGACAGGGATGGGTTTGTAAAATTTGATTTTGGATGTTTTTATAATGGGTATGCTTCGGATATGACAAGAACAGTTTATTTTGGAGATCAGCCCAGCGAGAAACACCTGGAGATATATAACACAGTTTTAGAAGCACAGTTAAAAGCAATAGATGCAGTAAAGGTAGGGGTGAGTACCAGAGAATTGGATAAGATCGCCAGAGATCACATAACATCAAAGGGATACGGTGAAAATTTTGGTCATGGATTGGGACATGGGGTAGGGTTAGAAATTCATGAACTGCCAAATGTATCTGGAAAGGCTGAAGATTTTATCTTAGAAGAAAATATGGTTATCACTATTGAGCCTGGAATCTATATAGACGGATTTGGAGGAGTAAGGATAGAAGATGATGTAGTGGTAAAAAAAGACGGGTATGAGATCTTGAATAATACGACTAAGGAATTGATGATAATTAAATAATTAGAAGAAAAAAGTTAGGAAAATATAAATTTTCCTAACTTTTTATTTATTTAGAAGAATTATAAATTTCAAGATATTGATAATATCTTAATTTTAATTTTTTTGATTTAACAAAATAATATTGTGCTATAAAAGAGATTGAAACCAATGTAATTGCAATGAGTTTTATATCTATCTTATCTAGAAGAAATCCAATGATAGCAACCATAAGAGGGACTAATCCCATCTTTAAACTAGAAACAAGGGTGAAATACCTTCCTTTGATTTTGTTATCAACGACCAAATGGAGTAGAGATGTATTAGGAATAAGTATAGTGGAGTTGATAATAAATATAAAAATAATAATTCCGACAAAGAATGTAATTCCTATCAATCTATGGGAATGATAGAGGGATCCTAAAAAAAGATAAAATGTTAAAATTAAAGTTGACTGAAAGAATATTAAATCTAAATATTTTTTTCGCAGATTAAGACTTTCTCCAAATTTGTAAACAAATGTACTGCCGAGAATTAATCCTATAGGAATGAGACTTTGGAGATAACCTATATATGCATCTGGCATCTTTACACCATCTTTAATAAGGAATATAAGTGTAATTCCAAGAAGGGGAGCAACGATGAGATTTAATAAGATACTTAAAATAGTTATGTCTTTTATAACATCGTGTACTTTAAAAAAATCAAAAACTTCCTTATAGCCTTTTTGTTTTTCTTTGAGTGTGTTTTTAACAGTTGTTACCTTTAAAAATATTTCTAAAAAACCAGAAATGAGAAAGGATAACATATTAATAAATATTAGAGTATTAAAACTATATTTTGTATAAATATAGATCCCTAAGACAGGAGCAATTATGGCAATAGAGTTTCTGCCAGTTGTAAACAAGGAGTTAGCTTTTTCAATTGAATCTTTTGGGGCTATTTGAGAAAACATAGCAGAATTTGCCGAGTTAAAAAATGCTGTAATAATAGTTTGAACTGCCA
Organism: Psychrilyobacter piezotolerans; assembly: GCF_003391055.1. Lineage (NCBI taxonomy): Bacteria > Fusobacteriati > Fusobacteriota > Fusobacteriia > Fusobacteriales > Fusobacteriaceae > Psychrilyobacter > Psychrilyobacter piezotolerans. The sequence goes on along the minus strand of NZ_QUAJ01000039.1, from coordinate 12,760 downwards.
TAAGGATAATTAAACTTTTTAGAGAAAAGACAGGAACAAAAATTAAATAAAATATAATAATGACTCCGTTTAATAGATCAGTGGTTATTAAAATATTTTTTCTATGATATTTATCTGCTAAAAGTCCAGAAAAAAATGAGATAAAGATGTAAAGCAAGGATAAACTTCCTGTGATAACACCCATAGCAGCACCAGATTTAGTTTTATCCCAGATTAAGAGGGGGATAACACTCATTTGCATAATGGTTCCTAAATTAGATACCAGCTGACAAAAGAAATAGAGATACCAATTAAAAATTTCACTGTTTTTATTTTTCATAACTTCCTCCTAAGATACTTTTATAAATATAGTATACTTTCTAGAGTAAACTCCATTGCAATAGTCTAAATTAATAAAAAAATATAAAAAAAAAGAAAAAAGTGGAGTTAACTTCACTTTTTTCCATAAAGAACTAAATTTCTAACTCTGTTCACTTCGATGATGGCAGAATTTAAAACTCCACCATCTAAATCTTCATCTCCTAAAAATTCAAACTCTATTTTATAACCCTGTTGAATAAAATCATTTTTAAGTTTTATTGGGTTAAGCCTTGGATATTTTTTACCCAATATTTCAGAAGTTAAATGAAGTCCAACGTGCTCATTTTGAATTTTACCACAATCACAAGAAAAAAGACCCTCTAAAATTTCAGAGTTTTCAATGAGGGTTGCAGAAAGATTAAATTTACTATTACATTTTGGACATTCTAAAAGATCTATGCCCTCTATGGGAACCCCTTTTTTTATGTGTATAGAATGAGGAGATTTTGAATTTGATTTTTTAATTCGATCTCGTTTTCTAGAGAAAAAATATTTTGTTTTCCAATTTTTTTAGGGAAGATAAGTCCGAGCTGGATATAATATCTTATAGTGTCGGGACTTAAGTCATATTTTTTCGAAAATTCTCCAATTTTCATAAATTTACCTCACATTTAGATTTAATAGTTATGGTTTTATAGTTAGTTTAACACTTTCTAATTGTTTTATGAAATATTTTAAAAATTATATTCCTAAAAAAAATATGGTATAATCATCTGTAAGCAGGATAAGAAAAACTAAATTTTGGAGGATAGACATTTGGAAGTAAATTATATAATCAGTAAAGCAACAAAAGACGATATTGTCGGAATATATAATCTGCTCCACAGGGAATTTGTAAAAAAATATTCTCCTAATTCAGAGAAATCAGAGTGGGAAAAGCATAAGAAGTGGTATGAATTTTGGCTGAAGTCACCCTATTATCTAATCTATGTAGTAAAAGACCTAAAGGGTAAGGTCGTAGGTCAGATAAGATATGAGATAGATGGAGAGATATCTATAATCAGTATATATTTAGATAAAGAAAATAGAGGTAAAGGGCTGGGAAAAATCTTTATAGAGAAATCTATCGAGGAGTTGAAATTTGAAAAAGATCATGTGAAATTAATTTTAGCTTATATTTTGGAGGAGAATGATATCTCTAAAAAAATGTTTCTTAATTTTGGTTTTTTATTCAGTGAGAAGAAAAATTATAATGGAATTGAGCACCTAATTTATACGAAAAAAATAAGGTGATTTCTAAAAAAAAATTTAAAAACATAAGAAAATATTGGTGTAGATAATGTTGACAAAAGGTTATAAATAGAATATACTTGATTGAAGAAACAGATGTCTCAAAGCAGAACTTTCATTAATACCACCAAAGTGTGTTTGTATTTAATGGGATTCTAGGATTCTATCTGAAAAAAATACACGGAGGTACAACACATGTTAAAAGGTACAGTTAAATGGTTCAACGAAGAAAAAGGATTTGGATTTATTCAAGGTGAGGATGGAAACGATTATTTCGCACATTTCTCTCAAATCAACAAAGAAGGATTCAAAACTTTAAAAGAAGGGGAAGAAGTAACTTTCGACGTAACTGAAGGTGCAAAAGGTCCTCAAGCTTCAAACATTGAAGTTTTATAATTGATTGAAATTAAGCGATAAGGTCTCGGTCTTGTCGCTTTTTTATTACTTAATTTTTTTATTAAACAACTTTTGCACAAGTCTATTATTTAAGTTATAATGAATAAAAATGAATAAAATTATTGCTGAAGGGAGGTTAAGATGTTAAGAAAAAAGAATAAACACATATTCAGAAAAACAATTTTAATATTTCTTGGGATAGTATTAGTATTTGCAATGTATCAATATATACAAGCAAGAAGAGAGGTCTTATATAACAGGGAAAATGGACCTGAATCTGCGGCCAATATATTGGAAATGGGGATAGAGGAGTCCTCAGGGATAATTTTATCGGAGGACAAAAAAGATTATTATTGGACCCACGGAGATTCAGTGGATTATAATGAAACTCCCAGAACCAGTATCCATGGATTTAGATTTGACAGTGACGGAGCAGGGGAGCATCACGAAGTATTTTTAGATGGGGCAGCCAATCTGGATTGGGGTGATATTGCCAGGGATAAAAGCGGGAACTTAATAGTGGCAGATACTGGGGATAATCTTGTTCGGAAAAATTATGTTTTATACAGGTTTAAAGAACCTGAGTTAGACCAGAAAAAAGTGGAAAAAAATGACATAGATAAGATAATATTTAGATTCCCGGGTGGGGAAGAGCTAAACAATGAAGCTGTATTTTATGCAGATAAGAGTATCTATATCCTAAATAAAGAATATGGAAAAACTAGGATCTACCGTCTCATGGATAAAAATATCCATACAGGAAGTGTTAATACAGCAGTCTATATAGGCGAATTTAAATTTTTAAAAGGATCTAGAATGGCGAACTATATGGATGCAGCTACAGGTGCTGATATTTCAAGGGATGAGATGACCATGGTTTTCAACACCTATAAAGGGATCTATCTGTTCAAAAGGGAGAAAAAAAACACTAATTTCTTTGATGGGAAAGTGTACTACCATCCATTAAAATGGGATTCCAAGGTAAATCAATATGAGGCGGTGGCCTTTACAAAGGATGAAAAAAACTTGATACTGACTACAGAACAGGGGAATTTGTATAAGGTAGATGTAGAAGATTTTAAGTTATTGAGAGAGGCAAAACCCACCGAACCTATTAAAGATAAGGTCGTTGAAGTTGGAGGAGACAGGAAGGGAATAACATCTAAGATCAAACATATGACCCATCTAATCCGAGTAAAGATAATGGATATGATATTCAGGTAATCAGATAAAATTAAAAAAGGGTGATTCTATGAATCACCCTTTTACTGTATCTATATAGATTATTTAGTAATCTTTAAAACTTATATCCGATATCGAAGTAGTGTCCTACTCCGCTAGTCTCTTGTTTTACACCAGTTGCACTTGAACCATCGTCAAAGTTAGCCATGTTGTTGAATACTTTTAACCCGTAACCGATTGCCCAGTCAGAGTTATGCCAGTAGATACCATTGTACCATTGTAATGAATCCTTAGTTCTTCCTGCATCTTCAGCAATTTTATCAGCACCGAAGTCATATGTAACATATCCCTGGTAAGATACAAATGATCCGTTTTCAAAGAAGTGTAATGGTTTAAACCAGTTCCATTGTAATGAATACCCGTCCCAGTGACCTTCTGCACTTGAACCAAAATCTTCTCTTTTATATGTAGATAATAAACTTAACCCGGTAGTTCCGAACCAAGGTACTTCCACATCGGTCCCCAGACCAATACCGTTATGCCATAATCCACCGAATGCACCGCTATCTCCTGCCTTGATCCAGGTAGAGATATACCATTCTTTGAACGGCCCGATAGACAGGTCTTTTCCAGTCATCCCGTCGATTGAGAATCTAGGTTTGATCTCTGCAAAAAAGTTGTCTCCGCCATAAGAGTCATCATCTGTAGAACCAGCAAAGTTTTTTAAATCCACATAACCATACAGGTCCAAGATTCCTTTTCTTCCACCAAATTCTAACTCTAAATAAGTGTCATCCTGTTGTCCAAATGGATTTTTTTGATCTTCCCCATGCATAATCTTAAAGTTGAAAAATAAGTCATCATTCTTATTTATGTCTTGAGAATAATGCTCTGCATTGGCAACCAGACCAGTTGTCAATAAAGTTAATCCTAATAATGCTTTTCTCATATCATTTCCTCCTAAAAAAATAATAAAACGCTAATAGATATTAAAAAAGTTTAATACCCTGTTGTAATTTTACTATAATTTTGTAAAAATGTAAAGAAAAGTGAATAAAAACGTAAAAAATGTTTACATTTTGGTTTGTTTTAGTTCAGTTGCACGTATTTTTGGTACAACAGACTATATTTTTTCTCCCTTTGGTTCCACGAACATAAAAAATAAGTGAAAGAAAATTTAATTTTAAATGTGGACCTAAAATACGGACCTAAGTGGACCTAATAGGGAGAAACCAGAGTGAAACAAGAATGAAATAAAAAAAGGCTGGAAATCGTAAATACGATTTCCAGCCTTTTAATTTATTTCCACATCTTCTTGATATTTTCAATTAACTTAAAATCTTCCTGGGCACTTCTGCCTCTTACAGTAAGATATCCTCCTACCAACATTCCGTTAGCACCGGACATAAATGCCATTCCCATAAAGTCCTTTAAAATACCTTCCCTTCCTGCACCTATTTTTATTACTTTATCTCTAAAAATTATTCTGTAGATAGCGATAGTTTTTAAGATTTCATCCATAGCCAGGTGTTCACGGTCTCCATGAGGAGTACCGGCAATAGGGTTAAGGATATTGACAGGAATTCCGTCTACTCCTAATTCTTTCAGGGTATATGCCATATCGATTCTGTCTTCCCAAGATTCTCCCATCCCGATTATTCCGCCGCTGCATACATCTAACCCTATTTCTTTAGCAGATTTTATAGTTTTTAATCGGTTTTCTATCCCGTGGGTTGTAGCTACTATTTTATTATATGAATTAATAGATGTCTGTAAATTACTGTGGAATCTGGTGATCCCGGCTTCTTTTAATTCCATCAATTCTTCTTTGGATAACAACCCGATTGAACAGCACAGCTCTACATCCTTATCAGAAGCTTTGGCTGTTTTTAAAAAATCTTTTATATCATTATATTCATTGGTTCCCTTATTGATACTTCTGCCAGAGGTGACTAATCCAAATTTGGAACTGCCCAATTCTTCGGCTCTGCTATATTCATCTAAAAGGGTCTCTTTATCTTTTAGTTCATAACTGGTGATGTTGGTATTATAGTGGGCTGACTGAGCACAAAATTTACAGTCTTCTTCACATCTTCCTGATTTTGCATTGGAGATAGTGCAGGTGTGGATCTTATTTCCGCAATATTTTTCCCTTATTTCATTGGCTACAGAAAATAGTTCCATCATCTTGCTCCCGCTGATATTAGTAAGTTTCATAGCTTCTTCATATGTAATCTCTCTATTAATAAAATCTCTTATATTCATAATTTTCTCCCATTCTTTATTTAGTTTATAAAGAAATTATAACATAGGTGTAAAAATAATAGAAACCTAAATTTTATATGATATAATGGAAGAAAAATATAAATACTCAAAGAAGGTAAGGTGAAGGATAATTATGATACTTAGTGTTACGGATTTATGGAAACAATTTACAGGGGAAACTTTATTAAAACAGATAAACTTTGCGATAGATGAAAAGGATAAAATAGGATTGGTAGGAGCTAATGGAGCAGGGAAAACCACTTTAATAAAGATCCTCATGGGGATGGAGACCCATGATGAAAGTTTTGAAACAAAACAGAGGGGAAAGATAGGGAAAAAAGGAAATTTAAGAATTGGTTATCTGTCTCAAAACTTTGATTTGAATTTAGAAAATACGGTATTTGATGAATTGATGAGTGTGTATTCCCATCTGAAAGAGGATTATAAAAAAATTCAAATATTAAATGAGAGATTAGCTGTGGATATGGAAAATTTTGACAGCATTATGGAGGAACTGGCAAAACTAAATACCAGATATGAGCAGGAAGACGGGTATGTAGTGGAATATAAGGTGAAACAGATTTTAAATGGTCTGAATTTTCCCGAGCATCTATGGAAGCAAAAAGTCGATGATCTCAGCGGGGGGCAGCAGTCCAGGGTAGCTTTGGGAAAAATATTATTAGATGAACCGGAATTATTGATATTAGACGAGCCTACAAACCATTTGGATTTAAATGCAATTGAATGGCTGGAGAGATACTTAAATTCTTACAATAAAGCTTTTATCCTGATATCTCATGACAGATATTTTTTGGATAATGTAATCAACAGGGTATTTGAAATTGAGAATAAAACTATAAATTTATATAAGGGAAACTTTACCGAATATACAATTCAAAAAGAAGCCTACCTGACGGGAGCTGTAAAAAGATTTGAAAAAGAACAGGATAAGATAAAAAAAATGGAAGATTATATTACCAAATATATGGGTGGAATAAAAACTAAACAGGCACTGGGCAGGAGAAAGCTCCTAAATCGTATGGAGAAGATGGGAGATCCTATTGTAAAGATGAGAAAGATGAAATTAAAGTTTGAAATAGACAGGGTCACTACCGATAAGGTGGTAAAAATTACTAATTTGTCCAAGGCTTTTGGGGAAAAAGAGATCTTTAGAAATATAAACCTGGATATATATCGTGGAGACAAGATCGGTATAATGGGGCCAAATGGGGTAGGGAAATCTACTATACTGAGGATAATAAATGATCTGGAAAAACAAAGTTCTGGAAAAGTGGAATTAGGAGAGAAATTAGATATCGGGTACTATGACCAAAATCACACAGGTTTAGAGGGAAAGCAAAATATTTTGGAAGAGCTTATGTATAACTATCCGTTGTCGGAGGAGGAGGCAAGAACCCTTGCAGGTGGTTTTTTATTCTCCGAAGATGAGATATTTAAGAGTATAGACGACCTCAGTGGAGGGGAAAAATCCAGAATAGCGCTGATGAAATTGATCTTGGACAAGCCTAACTTTCTGATAATGGACGAACCTACAAACCATTTGGATATCTATGCAAGGGAAGTATTGGAAGAATCATTGGAAGACTACGATGGTACTCTGATAGTTGTATCCCATGACAGACATTTCTTGGAAAGTGTGGTAAATAAGATATACGAGATAACTCCTACAGGGAGCAATGTATTTGACGGGAACTATGAAGAATATATGAAAAAATCCACTGAGCCTAAAAGGGAAAAAGAAGTCAATACAGATTATGAGGAGCAAAAAAGAAGGAAAAACAGAACATCTAATTTAGAAAGAAAATTTGTAGTGGTCGAAAAAGAAATTGAAAAATTAGAGGAAAAGAAGGCTGGAATAGAGGAATTACATAATGAAGCCGGAATAAAAAATGAGATAGATAAGTTGATGGATCTCCAGATAGAATTGGATCAGATGGATGAAAAAATCATGATAAAGATGGATGAGTGGGAAGAGATCAATGAGGAGTTAGAGGAATTAAAAGAAGTTTAAGATTTTTTTTACCGCCAATGACACGAAAAAATAATTAAAAATGTATAATGTACAATTAATAATTAAGGTCAGAAGATTTTTTTAGTGGATTATGCAAATTATCGCAGATTTTCTCTGTGAAACTCTATTTAAAAGCTCGGTGAATCTCTGTGTTCAAAAAAATTTGAATAGCTACGAAATATGTGTCAGATATTTTAAATTCATTTGGTGACAATCTGTGTAATTTGTGACAAAAAGGGGGAATGTATGAAAAAATTAATATTTATACTGTTGTTATTGGTCGGTGTTTTATCTTTTGGTGCAAAAGAAGGGTTGGAAAGAGGAGATAAGTTTCCTGTTCTCAACCTATATAATACAAAGGGGGAGTTAGAGGGGACTTCGGAAAAATATCTAAACAAGATTACTATATATAATTTTGGTGCCAGCTGGTGTCCTCCCTGCAAGGTGGAAAAACCCCTGTTAAATAAATTTTATAATGAAAATAGAGATAGAGTGAACGTGGTATCTATAATGGTGGATAACGACGGGGAATCGGTGGATAATTTTTTTACAGATAATCCCATGGATTTCCCCCATTATTTTGATGTGGGACAAATTTTATCGAGAAAAATATTAATAAGAGTGGTACCTACTACCTATATAATAGATGAAAATGGGATAATTTTGGAAAGGATCCATGGAGCCTTAGATTGGGGTCAATTAAAAGCAGAGGACTTGGAGGAATTAAGGTAAATACTCTCCTTTTTAAGTGGATCCCACGAATATTAAAATCGACATTCGAAATCAAGTTTTAACTATACTTGATTTTTATAATCGTAGAAAAACGTGTACTGAAAACTTAATTTTTAAATGTATCATCAAACTTCATCGATGAAGAAAAAATGGTCACAGAGATACACTGAGATTTAAATTAGAGTTTCGCAGAGGTTTTCTCTGTGCAACTTTCTTTTTTCTCAGTGTATCTCTGCGTCAAAATTAAAAAAATATAGCAAATGTATAAAGGAGTTGGATATGGAGATAAATATATTGATAGTTTTTCTTGCCGGGATGGGAACTTTTTTAGCACCCTGTATAATACCCCTGGTACCCAGCTACCTTTCCTATATAAGCGGGATAGTATTAGGAAAAGAGCAGGATGGGAAACAAAAATTTAAAGTTATCCTCCATACCACTTTCTTTATACTGGGTTTTGGGACAGCTTTTTCAGCCTTACAGATAGTACTCTTTAATTTTACTAATCTTGCCAGTAAGCTTATCGGGAACAATATATTGAATATGATTTTCGGCGGAATTATTGTGGTGATGGGTCTGCATATGGTAGGAATTTTTAAGATAACTAAGCTGTACTCTGAAAAGAGAATGAATTTTAGTTTTGTCCGGAGAAATATAGGAACATCCTATCTCTTTGGGTTTGCCTTCGGATTTGGATGGACACCCTGTATGGGTCCTGTTCTATTTATGGTAATGTCATATCTGGCAGGTGCCGATACCGTATGGATGGGAATGCTGTATATCTGGATCTATACTTTTGGGCTGGGACTGCCCTTTATGATTTTTGCAATATTTATGGATAGAAGTAATAAATTGGATTTTATAAAGAAGAACTTTTTGTTTTCAGATAAGGTCAGCGGAGTAATCCTCATTATAATGGGAACCCTTTTAGCTCTGAATAAGATGACTATCTTTCTCAGCTGGGGATTCTAACTTTAGAAAAATGATTAAAAAATAAAATAATATTTTTTAAGGGCTGGGATAAATATCCCGGCCCTTATTTTATAAAGACCACACTGCCTGGTGGTTCGTAAATCTAGCCTTGTTTTTATTGGAATTATATCAAAAAAAGTATTGACGTAGTTTTAAAACTCTGATATACTACTTTAGTTGTGAAATAAAATTAATTTTCAAATTATTTAGATGATGAGAAAAAAAAGAAAAGGAGGGTAAAGATGCCTACTATTAACCAATTAATAAGAAAAGGAAGAAAGACGTTAGAAACATCTAAAACGTCACCAGCATTAAAAGGAAACCCACAAAAAAGAGGAGTTTGTGTAAGAGTTTATACTTCTACACCAAAGAAACCAAACTCAGCTTTAAGAAAGGTTGCCAGAGTAAGATTAACTAACGGAATCGAAGTTACTGCTTATATTCCAGGAATCGGACATAACTTACAAGAGCATTCAATTGTTCTTTTAAAAGGTGGAAGAACTAAAGACTTACCAGGTGTAAGATATAAAGTAATCAGAGGAGCTTTAGATACTGCAGGAGTAGCAGATAGAAAGCAATCAAGATCTAAGTACGGAGTAAAAAAAGGATAATAATTTAAACTATTAGGAGGTGCAAAAAATATGTCAAGAAGAAGAGCAGCAGTTAAAAGAGACGTTTTAGCTGATTCAAGATATGGAGATAAAGTTGTAACTAAATTTATAAATTCTATCATGTTAGATGGAAAGAAATCTTTAGCAGAGTCTATTTTTTATGGAGCTATGGATTTAATAAAGGAAAAATCAGGTGAAGAGGGATACGAAACTTTCAAGAAAGCTATCGAGAACATCAAACCTCAATTAGAAGTTAAATCAAGAAGAATTGGTGGAGCTACTTATCAAGTACCAGTAGAAGTTAGAACAGTTAGACAACAAGCCTTAGCTTTAAGATGGTTAACTACTTATACTAGAAATAGAAAAGAGTACACAATGGTTGAAAGATTAGCTAACGAATTAATCGCAGCGTCTAACAACGAAGGTGCAACTATCAAGAAAAAAGAAGACACTTATAAGATGGCAGAAGCAAACAGAGCTTTCGCACACTACAAGTGGTAAGAACTAAGTTGATTTTAACTTAGTTTTTCATGTATATATATATAAAGTTCGAGGAGGAAAACCATAATGGCTAGAGAAATTTCTTTAGATCAAACTAGAAATATAGGAATCATGGCTCATATCGATGCTGGTAAGACAACTACAACGGAGAGAATCTTACTTTACACTGGTGTAACTCATCAAATTGGAGAGGTACATGACGGTGCAGCTACTATGGACTGGATGGAGCAAGAGCAAGAAAGAGGAATCACAATCACTTCAGCAGCAACAACTTGTTTCTGGAGAAATCATAGAATAAACATCATCGATACACCTGGACATGTGGACTTTACTGTAGAAGTAGAAAGATCATTAAGAGTATTAGATGGAACAGTTGCAGTTTTCTCTGCAGTTGATGGAGTACAACCACAATCTGAAACAGTTTGGAGACAAGCTGACAAGTACAACGTACCTAGAATGGCTTTCTTTAACAAGATGGACAGAACAGGTGCAGACTTCAAGATGTGTGTAAACGACATCAAAGAAAAGTTAGGATCTAACCCAGTTCCTGTACAATTACCAATTGGTGCAGAAGAGAACTTCGAAGGAATCATTAACTTAATCACAATGAAAGAAATGAAGTGGCCTTTAGACACTGCAGACGGTCAAGACATGGAAATTGTTGACATCAGAGAATCTTTATTAGAAGAAGCTCAAGCTGCAAGAGAATTCATGATCGAATCTATCGTTGAGACAGATGACATCTTAATGGAAAAATTCTTTGGTGGAGAAGAAATTACTCCTGAAGAATTAATCTCTGGATTAAGAACAGCTACTATTGCAAACCAAATCGTTCCTGTAACGTGTGGTACTGCATTTAAAAATAAAGGAGTTCAACCATTATTAGACTTAATCGTTGACATCATGCCTTCACCAATAGATATCGGTGCAATTGCAGGTACTGACGTTAAAGATGAAAGTATTGCAATGGAAAGAGTTCCTGGAGATGACCAGCCGTTTGCTGCGTTAGCATTTAAAATAATGACTGACCCATTCGTTGGAAGATTATCTTTCTTCAGAGTATACTCTGGAACTTTAGCAAAAGGTTCATATGTATTAAACTCTGTAAAAGGTAAGAAAGAAAGAGTAGGAAGAATCCTACAAATGCATGCAAACAAAAGAGAAGAGATAGAAGTAGTATACTGTGGAGATATCGCAGCAGCAGTAGGTCTTAAAGACACTACAACTGGTGACACTCTATGTGATATGGCTAACCCTATCATCTTAGAAAGAATGGAATTCCCTGAGCCAGTTATCTCAGTAGCTGTTGAGCCTAAAACAAAGGCTGACCAAGAGAAAATGGGTATCGCTTTAAGCAAACTTGCTGAAGAAGATCCTACTTTCCAAGTTAAAACAGACGAAGAAACTGGACAAACTATCATCTCTGGAATGGGTGAACTTCACTTAGATATCCTAGTTGATAGAATGAAGAGAGAATTTAAGGTAGAATCAAACGTAGGTAAACCACAAGTTGCTTACAGAGAAACTATCACAACTGAAACTGATACTGACATGAAATATGCTAAGCAATCAGGTGGAAGAGGACAATACGGACACGTTAAGATCAGAGTATATCCTAATCCAGGTGAAGGATTCATGTTTGAAAATAAAGTTGCTGGTGGAGCAATTCCTAGAGAATATATTCCTGCAGTTGAAAAAGGTTGTAAAGAAGCACTTGAAGGCGGAGTTATCGCTGGATACGCAATGGAAGATGTTAAGGTTGTATTATATGATGGATCTTACCATGATGTTGACTCGAACGAGATGGCATTTAAAATTGCAGGATCAATGGCTATGAAGAAAGCAGCAAGAGAGTGTAACCCAGTTATACTTGAACCTGTATTCAAAGTAGAGATCACTACTCCTGAAGAGTATATGGGAGACTTAATTGGAGATGTTTCTTCAAGAAGAGGAGTCGTTCTTGGAATGACTGAAAGAGCTGGAGCTAGAATCATTGAAGCTGAAGTTCCTTTATCAGAAATGTTTGGTTACTCAACTGACTTAAGATCTAAATCTCAAGGAAGAGCAAACTATGCAATGGAATTCAAGAAATACTTACCAGTTCCTGCATCTATCCAAAAGACAATCATGGAAGAGAGAAACTAATATTTCTTTTTCTATAAAATAGAGTGATGAACTTGAATTAATATTACTATTAATGACTATAACAGCTGAACGTCTGGAATTTCCAGACGTTTCAGGGTAATTCAAATAAATAAATTAAATTTTTAGGAGGCTTTAACAATGGCAAAAGAGCAATTTGACAGAAGTAAACCACATGTAAATATCGGAACAATAGGTCACGTAGACCACGGAAAGACAACAACAACAGCAGCAATCTCAAAAGTATTATCTGATTTAGGATTAGCTAAAGCAGTAGATTTCGCTAACATCGACCAAGCACCAGAAGAAAGAGAAAGAGGAATCACTATAAACACAG
>NZ_QUAJ01000038.1 GCF_003391055.1 Psychrilyobacter piezotolerans | reverse complement strand
TTTGCTATTTTGGTTAAACTTCATGTGGATACCTCCGTAAAATATTAGGGTTTAGTCGTCTTAATTTTACATCGAGGTATCTTTTTTTTTCAACCATTTACTTTTTTATTATACAGGAATGCTCCTTTTGTTTCATAAAACGGAACTGTATGATCGGCATTTACAAACTGAGCACCTAAGAACCTTCCATTCATTTCTGGTAATTTTAAAGTAAATCCTTTGGTAGTTTTGACAGTAATCATAGTATAAATTGTGTCTCTATTTGGAGATACAACCCAATTATCACCTGGTTTTGCTAATGATTTAAAATGAGTTGGTTTATTTAATCCATTTCTATCTATGAACTCTTTCATAAATGAATAACTTTCAGTTTCAACGTATTCTCTACTAGTCATCCCATATTTTTCAGGTCTTACATTCCATTTGGTGAATCAAAATCAATATTTGTATCTGCCATTCCGATCGCTGATAAAATTAATAGTCCGTTCCTAATAATATTTTTTTCATTTTCCTCCTCCCTTTACTTTTATTATCATTTAAGTATGCTTGATAATATTTAAAATTTCAATTAAAAAAAGGGGTATTTTTTTAATTCATCAAAAAAATTAATCCCCTTAACTTTCAACCTTTTATGTGTTAAAACTCCTATAGGAGGTGTTTTTTATGACACAATACAAAAAATACTTAGAAAACAACTATACTAAAGTTACTATTGAGGCCTATTTTAAAGGGATAACTATATTTAATAATTTTTTAGGTGATAGAGAAATAACCAGAACTACTATAGATGAATTCAAGGTATATCTGATGGAAGTGAGAAAGGTATCTATTAGAACGGTGTCGAGTTGTTTTTATTGATAATTTTGTTTTTTTAAAGGATTTTTTTTATTAGACAGTAAAAATTATTATAGAAAAATAAAAAAGCTGCTATTAAAAGCAGCGTTGAAATTAATTAAAATGGCGCACCTAATAGGAGTTATTTAAACTTAATTTTATTTAGTAAATCACCGTTTTTACTAGGATTTATTACTAATATTTTATGTGTTTTTTTAAAGAAATTACTTTTTTGTCTCCAAACTGTCCCCACAGAATCACTATTTGAAGTAGAATTTTTATTATATAACTTGACTTAATTCCTAACTCCAAGGGAACATCACGACAGATAGAAAAAGATCCTAATTTTTTTAGGATCTTTTATTATTTTAAGGGTTCAAGCACTCTAGTAAGTACCGTTTTTAACCTCTAAGTTATACAAAATAAGTTTCTTAAATTATGTAATATTGTACCATAAATTTACGGTATATAGTTAGTCAATCTCCACTATAGTTGAATTTATTTTAAGTACCTTTATAAAGATTGAGACAGATTTAGATTTTTCTATGTTTTGTTACCATGACCAAATAATTTCACCATTTTCTCTTATTTCTTTACTTTCTTTTTTTAGCTTTAATTTATATCCTTCATTTGTTATATCCAATATTTCTAGAACTTGAACTTTTAAAGGGGAAACATAATTATCAGCTATTTTAGGCTTTAAAGATAAGTTTATAGATCTACCATAAGAAGCTATACTTGGAAAAAATATTCCATCGCATTTAAACCCATCAAAATAATTTTTAGATATAGCTATCGTATGAGAATATTTATGCTCTTTTTCTTCTGAAATTTTTTTAAAAAATAATGCGTTAATCCATTTTTTTATTTCATCATTTTTTTTATTCTCATGTTTATTTCCTATTCTATTTTTTTGTTCTTTTTTATTTTTATTAAATAACTCTAAATAAATATTCATAGATGATCTTTCACTTTTTTTTATTTTATCTTCCATCCACTCATCAAAGTTTCCCAAACCTAATAACTTTAATTCAGTACTATCAAGCTCACATTTAAGTCTTGTTATAATTTCTCCTTTTTTTACTCGTGTTTCTTCTAAGCAACCTAGCTTAGCATTATGACCACAAGAAGTATAAAATATAGATTCTGATCTTTTATTCATCCTGCCTAATTTTTTTACATATTTCGGATTAGGATACCAAAGTTCTTTTATATGATTATGTTCTCCCTTTCTCGCCCTATATAACTCAAATTTGTTATCAGGTCTACCAAAAAATTCCGTCCAGAATCCTTTCAAAAGAGGTTTTAACTCTCTTTCTATTTTATCTATTGGTTCACTTTCTGTTCTTATTTTACTTATTCTTGATATTTCATTTTTTATTTTAATTAAACTATAGTTTAATTTCAACTTTCCCCTCCTAAAATTATTTTATATAAATTAATTCCATTAGAGTATACTACATAAATAAAAAAATAGTACCCTTAACTTTCACTCCTCGATGTGTTAAAACTCCTATAGGAGGTGTTTTTTATGACACAATACAAAAAATACTTAGAAGACAACTACACCAACGCTACCATTTAGGCTTATTTTAAAGGGATAATTATATTTAATAATTTTTTAAAAGATAGAAAAATAGATAGAGTCATTATAAATTGATCGCGGACAAATTTTAAAGGAAATTGAAGACAAAACAATAAATAGTACCAAATAAAAGGACACTCAAATCATGAGTGTCCTTTTAGCTTTAATTTTATTGACTTCATTTTCGAATACTACAAAAGAGGTATTAGGGAACTTTCGTATCATATCGTTAAATTTTCAGAGTATAAATATTACTAAAATATAATAGACGCGGGTTCGGTATCTCTCACTTCCACCATGAAATCCACGACTGTAAAGTTTGTAGTTTTTAAATAGCAGAAAAAATTAAGAAGTCACTATATAGTGACTTCTTTTTTAGTTGAGTCTAATGGGGATTATATTTAGAGACTTCCATTAGGAGGTCTCTTCTGTTTGCTTAGAATAGGATTCATTTAAACAAGCATACGTTTTTTAACCTCATAAATACAAATGGATATCTAATGCACAGTCTATTCAGATGGTGTGAAAAGTAAAAAAGCCTAAGTGTACGTACACTTAGACCTTGGTTAAAATGAATTTAATTGCTTAAGAAAATTGAGGAACTGTTTGACAAACCGACCCACCATAATACCATGGAAATATCTATGAGCATTTTTTGTTGCAATTAATTATACAATTAAGAAGCCTTAAATTATTGTTATTTGTAATAGCCGATATATAAAATAATATTATTAACCTTCTTAAGATTGGTATACCTCAGAGCTTTTAGATACTTCATCAACCCTTTCCTCTTGAAACGATTGTTGAGTTACTTTTTCTTGGTACTCATATTTTTTTGGATTCTTTATCATCTTAAAAACACAAGTACAAGCTAAGAATTCTATTACGATAGCAGGAAATCCTCCTAGATTAGAAAGAGTTTTTATTCCGTTAATACCAGTTTTACTGATCATAATAAAAGCAATAGCACTAACTATTATTCCCCAAACGACTTTAGATGATGTAGGAGCTTCCTGATTTTCTATAGAAATGTTTTTTATTGAAAGAGCACTCATAGCGTTTGTAGTAGAGTCAAAAGCTGTAATAGCGGTTATAACCACAATAACGAAGAAAAAAGGAATGATTATATTAGAAAATGGCATTTCTCTAAGGATTGCATATCCTACAGCTTCTGGTCCTATTTCATTCAAAATTTTAACAAGATTTACCTTTCCTGTTAACTGATAATTTATAGCGGTTCCACTAAATATAACCATCCATAGAGCACCAAATATAGATGGGAAAATAAAGTTCACATTTAAAATTTCTCTTACCGTTCTACCGTAGGATATTCTTCCTAGAAAACATGCGGTAACAGGAGCCCAAGCCATCCACACTGCCCAATAAAACATAGTCCACGATTTTGGCCACATCTCATTTGCAGCTCCTCCTGTGTATAAATTTTTACTAAAGAATCCCGATAAATAGCCACCAAAAGCTTCAGTTCCTAGGTTTAAACAATATGCTGTAGGTCCGACAAAAAATACAAATATAACTATTAAATAATATACTTTCATATTTAAGCTTGAAAGTATTTTGATTCCTTTCATTACTCCTGTGCAAGCCGAAAATATAAAAACACTAGCAAGCGTAATTGAAATTAAAAGCCATAACCCTGGAGTACTTTGAATTCCTGTTATAGAATTAAGAGCACCTCCGATATTTAAAGTAGAAGTTCCAAAAGCAGCAGCAGCACCAGCACTTAGACAGAATAAACAAACTGCATCGATTATCTGATAAAATTTATCACTCTCTATTTTTTCTGTGATTGGAGAAATTTGTGAACCTATACTAAAAGGCTTTTTCAAGTTATAAAAAGAAATTGCAAATAAAACGGTAGGTAATGCATATATCGCATACGGAGTAAAAGTCCAGTGTAAAAACATTGTTTCCATAGCAAATTTTGCAGCTTCTGGAGAGAGCGGTTGTATTCCTAAAGTTTCGGGAGGATAAGCCAAGTGATAAATTGGTTCAGCAGTTCCCCAAAATACTATACCAGCTGCAAGGGTTGTGCATAAAGTAATCGCAAACCAGTTAAAATTGGACATCAGTGGTTTTGCATCACTTCCTCCTATTTTTATTTCACCTAGTTTTGAAAAATACATACTGATGACAGCAATGATAACTAAAAATCCAGTTAAACTAAATGCCCAGCCAAAATTTTTAAGCATCCAATCACTTGCTACTGTAACATTGTTGATAAATATATCTGGAAAAACCCAATTGAGTGCTAAAGCACTTACTAAAAGTATAAAAGCAGGCCAGAAAGCAATAGGCCTAATTTGTTTAAACATAATATCCCTCCTATTTTTAATTCCTCTACTTAAAATCTAACTATATTTGATCTCAACGTTCTAAAAAAAAATACGAATAAAATTAAACTATGCTTTTCCAAAAATCAAAATTTTAAAATTGATTTTAAATAGAGTGATGTAAAATTATTTCATAAAAAAAAATTAATAGTTATACCCTCTACCTATCCAGTTAAAAATCTATATAGTAGAGGATATGACTATTAGTAGATACATTTGCTATTATTCAGATTAGAGTTTGATATTCTCTCTCATTCTATGGAAAAATTTTTCAAAAAAAATAAAGAATATACTTCTTGATTTTTCATAATGTAATAGTTTTTCATCTTGGAATGACTGTGTCAAATAGATTACCTGTGAAAATCTATCCATTTCAATATTGGTATTATATTCGTCTAATATTTGAATTATATGACCTCCTCTACCGGTAAGTTTATTTAATAAATGAGAGGTATCCTTAAATTTCCCACTTACAGAAAATAAAATTAATACGGTGTTTTCATTGAAGAGTTTTTCAATCACCATTTCTTCGCTAGATGTTATAATATTTTTTTTAACAACTAATTTCAACTTATATGCAAAATACTCTGCTGCCAAAAGAGAAGGACCATATCCAACTAATATTATATTCTGGTATTTTTCTATAGTTTTAATAAGGTCATCTATAATATTTATATCAAAATTTTGTAAAAAATCGATTATTCTTTTTTCTTCAAGATTACTTTCTTTTTTCTGTGGTAAAGGGGACTCTTTGGAAAGATATTTAATAAACTGCTTATAATTCTCAAACCCTAATTTTTTAGAAAGTTTGGATATTTTAGATGTAGAGACCTTTGCAATTTCAGCAGCTTCATAAATTTTTAATTTACCAGATATTTTATCTGAATTATTGATAGCTTCTATTATACTCTTTTCAAGATTATTCAATTTAGTGTGGTTAATGCCTATCATAAAATCACCTTCATATATAGTTTGTTTTTGCTAGTAATATTAAAGATATTACAATATTTATTTTATAAAGTCAAAGAAAGTTTTCCGCTTTAATACAATTAATGTATTGAAAATATAAAGTTTTCCAAAAAAAGTATTGACTAAAAAAAAAAACAGGTGATATATCTAATACCAACATAAAACACACCACTAACCAATGGAAAGTTTTCCATTTTAATGTGTTTTATATAACAAAAGCATAAAAATTTCCAAAAAAGTATTGACTAAAAAAAAAACAGATGGTATATCTATTACTAGGATAAAACATATAATAAAAATGGAGGTAATAAATGAACAACATTAATGACATTCAAAAATTTTCAATGGATTTTTTCTCTTTAAAGGGTAAAAATGCTCTGATAACAGGTGGTAATACAGGATTAGGTCAAGCTTTTACTTTAGCTTTAGCTAAGGCTGGTGCTAATATTTTTGTCGCAAGTGTTATGGATGATGGTGGAGAAACTAAAAAGCTTATTGAAGCAGAAGGTGTAAAATATCACCTTATGATCAAAGATATAACAGAAGATGGAGCTTGTAAGGAAGTCGTTGAAAAATGTGTAGAAGTATTTGGTTGTATTGATATTCTTATGAATAATGCTGGTATGTGTATAAATGAACCTGATGTTCTTAAATACACAAGAAAACAGTGGGACAAGATGATTTCACTTAATCTGACTGCAGCCTTTGATATGTCCCATGAAGCAGCAAGATATATGATACCTCAAAAGAGTGGGAAAATTATAAATACCGCATCTTTATTCGCTTATTTAGGAGGGCAATGGAGTCCTGCTTATGCAGCTTCAAAACATGGAATCGCAGGGTTCACAAAAGCATATTGTGATGAACTTGCACAATTTAACGTTCAGGTTACTGCGATTGCACCTGGGTATTTTGCTACTGAGTTAACAGCTGAAACAAGAGCAAATGAAGCAGCAAATAATAGGATCTTAAGTCATATTCCAGCAAATAGATGGGGCAACTTAAGAGACTTGATGGGAACAGCTGTATTTTTAGCATCAGACGCATCTAATTATGTAAATGGAACTACAGTTAATGTAGATGGTGGATATCTAGTAAGATAAAGTTTATTATAAAAAGAAAAATTGGAGGTTATTTTGAATAAAAAAGAATTAATATTAAAGGATTTAGAAACATTAGTTGGTGTTAACCAAATTGTAACAAATGCAGAGGAGCTATACGATGCAGCGGCAGACAGATATAAAAAGTATGCTAAAGCGAAAAAGGTCTTGAATGTTCCAGTTCCTGTAGCTATAGTATATCCAAATTGCACAGATGATGTAGAGAAACTACTTAAATACTGTAACAATAACGATGTAAACGTGATCCCAAGAGGTGGTAAGACTGCAACAGAGGGTGGTCTTGAAAACTGGAAGGAGCACACTTTAGTTATTGATGGTTCTAGAATGAATAAAATTATAAAGCTAGATACATACAACATGCAGGCTACTGTACAGTGTGGAACAAGGCTTCAGGATTTAGAGGATGAGTTAAGAAAATTAGGTTATACAACTGGTCATTCCCCACAGTCTAAGCCTGTAGCACAGCTAGGTGGTCTTGTGGCAACTAGAAGTATCGGTCAATTTTCTACCCTTTATGGTGCTATAGAAGACATGGTTGTAGGATTAGAATGTGTATTCCCTGATGGTCATGTTTCAAGAATTAAAAATGTATCCCGTCGTGCTGGAGGACCAGATATCAGACACATAGTTATAGGTAATGAAGGGACTCTATGCTATATAACAGAAGTAACTGTTAAAATCTTTAAATACTACCCTGAAAATAATAAGTTCTACGGATATTTAACAGAAGATATAGATACTGGTTTAAAAATACTACGAGAAGTAATGGTTAACGGGTTCAGGCCATCAGTTGCACGTGCTTATTCGGAAGAGGATGCGAAACAGCATTTCTATCACTTCTATGAAGGAAAGTGTGTAGTAATACTTATGGCAGAGGGTCCAAAAGGTATAGTAGATGCAACTTGTGAAGCCATAGAGGAAGCTGTAGATAAGTTCAAAGATGGGATTATTAAAAAAGTAGATTCCTCTCTAATCGAGGACTGGTTTAACCATCTTAACTGGAGTCAGCAGGATATCGACGACGAGTTTGAGGGGATGAAGGAAAACGACTCTCATGATGGATTTACCACAGAGATCTCAGCAGACTGGGAAACTATCCCTAAGATCTACTACAATGTTATGGAAAGAGTAAAAAATGAGTTTGACAGAGTTCATGATCTTACTATGCTAGGAGGACATTCATCTCACAGCTACATAAATGGAACTAATCTATACTTTGTATATAACTACAATATAAACTGTGCTCCAGAAGATGAGATGAAGATTTATCACCATCCTCTCCATCAGATAGTCATCGAAGAAACTCTTAAATTAGGTGGTTCTATGTGTCACCACCACGGAATAGGAAAATACCGTTCTCAATGGGCTAAGGATGAACATTTATCGGCCTTTTACATGTTAGAGAAGCTGAAAGACGTTTTTGATCCTAAAGGTATAATGAACTACGGAACAATCTATCCAAAAGCTGATGGAATCAAAAAATACATTGAACAAGATTTAGAGAAATAATGTGTTGAATAAAAAAAGTTAGTAATCAGTTACTACTAAATTTGTATAATTAGCTAAAAAAATTCCCATAGATATTTTTTTGATAATGCAAGTTCTAGCAAGCATTAATTTTAAATGTCTATGGGTTATATTCATCGCAATAGAAAAATTAGGTGTTTTATTTTTTATAAAATAATTGAGGGGGGTGGTTTTCTTATGAGTAAATATATAATGGGGATAGATAATGGATCACAAAGTACGAAAGTAACTATTTTCGATTTAAAGGGGAATCAAATATGTTATGGATCAAAAGCATTAAAAAACCTTTACACAGCTGAAGGTGGTGTAGTATTACATCCAGATGATGACCTATGGGATAGTGTACATGATGGAATAAAAGATTGTCTCAGTAAATTTCATGGAAATAAAAATGATATTCTGGCAATAGGATTATGTACAATTAGATGCTGTCGTGCACTTTTAAAGGAAGACGGTTCTCTAGCTTATCCAGTTTTAAGCTGGATGGACAACAGGCTTTCAAAACCATATATACATGAAAATGATGAAGTAAAATATGTGACAACTACTTCAGGTTATCTTGCTAACAGAATGACAGGATCATTCAAGGATACCTGTAGTAATTTAGAAGTTTATTGGCCGATAGATATAGAAACACTTGAATGGTCGGAAGATGATAAAGTTATCGAGGCTAACGGTTTGAAAAGAAATCAGCTATTTAAAATAATACAGCCAGGTGAGAGCTATGGTTCATTAAAATCTAAGTTATGTAAAGAGTATGGTTTGAAAGAAAATATTCAGGTTGTGGCAACTGGTAATGATAAAGCTGTTGAAGCATTGGGATCAGGTATTAACGGAGATAAGTCTATCATGATCTCTTTAGGAACTTTTATATCTTCCATGCTTGTAAGAGATGAATATTTTGAAGGTGCCCAGAATTTTTTCCCTACATTAGCCTGTGTACCTTTTAAATATGTCTATGAATCTACAGGAATAAGACGGGGTATGTGGACTGTAAGTTGGTATAAAAATATCTTGGGAGACGAGGTAAGGAACAAGGCTAAAGAATTGAATATTTCTGAGGAGGAGTATCTAAACCAAATTGGAGGAACAGTTCCGCCAGGAAGTGATGGTTTAATAACTTTACTGGATTGGCTAAACAGTTCATCTCATGACTTCAGAAAAGGGATTATGCTTGGATTTGATCACAGGCATACAAATGCTCATATATATCGTTCTATTTTAGAGGCTATATCATATAATATTAAAAATAATATATACGATATGTTAGATGAAATAGGGTCAGAGATCGACAATATCATAGTAATAGGTGGAGGATCTAAGAGTAACTTAATGATGCAAATAATAGCTGACATGTTTGGTTTACCAACTAAGAGAAACGAAGCAACAAGTTGTGCTTGCCTAGGTGCTGCAATATGCACTACTAAATATCTTGGCATCTATGATTCCTTTGATGAAGCAATAGAAAATATGGTCAGAGTTAAAGAGGTATTTGAACCGAATAAAAACCTTTATTCATTCTATGATAAAATAAATAATAAGGTAATAAAAAATGTTAGAAAACATACAGATGAAGTTTTAAAGGTAGCACATTCAATTTTTTAATTCAAAAAAGGGGGTCCTATGAAAACAACTAATACCAATAGATATTTACAATTTTTGCTTGTGGTTTTAGCCGCTGGAGCAATTTATCCTTTGATTTATTTAAGAACAAATTATCAAGTTACAATTCTTGAAGTATTTGGGATTACAAATGGTCAGTTAAATTCTTTATATACTACACTGGGAATGGTATTTGTAGTGGGTTATTTTCCTAGTGGATGGTTAGCAGACAGAATTTCTGCAAAAAAACTTCTTGTAGTATCACTGCTTTGCACGGGATTAGGTGGGCTATGGTTCGCGCAGATACCTAGTTATATTAACGTTAGAATAATCTTCGCCATTTGGGGATTTTTCTCGGTATTTACTTTCTGGGGAGCACATTTAAAAATCGTAAAATTAATGTCCACTAAAGAAGAAGAGGGGAGATTTTTTGGAATACTCGATGGTGGTAGAGGTGCTGTAGAAGCTCTACTTGCATCTATTGCTCTTGTAATATTCTCAACTGTCTTAGGAAATGCAGATGATATGATGTTAAAAAGAGAAGCTCTAATTAGAGTAATCTATATGTATAGTTTTGCTCTGATTAGTTTATCCCTTTTAATAGGTATTTTCTTAAAGGATAATCAAGAATCTGAAGAAATTAAAATTGAGACTAAAAAAGAAACTTCTAAAGTAAAGCGTAATTTAGTTGGGGATGTTAAAGTTGTATTTGGTAATAAACTTGTTTGGAATTTAGGAATCATAATTTTTATGGGTTACACAGTATTCTGGACTGTATACTATATAGGTGGATTCTTACAGACTAATTTAGAAGTGGATCCAATAACTGTAGGTTTAATTACAACTATAGTACTATGGATGCGTCCAATAGGTGGAATTTTTGGTGGGTTTATTGCAGATAAGATTGGGAAAGCAAAAACACTTAAAATAGCTGTGACATGTGCTTCTGTATTGCTGATTACAATATCTACGATCCCTTATTCTACTCCACAAATGGTATTTTTCGGATTGTTCATTCTATTAGCTATAATGCTTTATACTATAAGAGGTCTGTATTGGTCTTTACTTGGAGATTGTAGACTTGACGCTGCAATTTTAGGTCTCTCTATAGGTATAATATCATTTCTTGGATATCTTCCTGACATAATTATACCAAAGGTAAATACAATATTATTTGGAACTTTTGGTGGCAATATGGGATATAACGCCTACTTTATAACTAGTGCTATCTGTGGTATTACAGGAGTAATAGCAGTTACTATCTTCCAAAAAAAATCTGTACAGACAGAGAAAACAGAAGAAGAATTGGAATATACAACTGAAAATTAATAAAATCAATAAAATCAATAAATCCATATAGACTATATGATCTGTATGGATTTACAATTTATTATGGAGAGAATATGAATATTATTTGTTTAATTAAATTTGTACCAAATATAGATAAGTTTAAATACAACTATGAAACCAATACATTGATTAGAGATGGGATAAATATGATTTTGAACCCTCATGACTCTTGTGCTGTTGAATTAGCATTACAGCTTAAGGACAAAAATGATGATGTATCAATAACAGTTGTGACTATGGGAAGTATGACTGCCCTAGAAAATTTAAAAGATGTAGTGAGAAGAGGGATCGATAAAGGAGTACTTATAAGTGATAAAAGCTATGCAGGTTCCGATAGCTATGTTACTAGCACTATTTTATCAGAGTATTTAAAAAAGAATGACTATGATTTAATACTGAGTGGTAGCAGAGCCCAAGATGGTGACACAGGTCATGTAGGTCCACAGGTTGCTTCTCTTCTGGATATTAATCAGTTTTCTGATGTAACTCAGGTAGAAAATATTAGAGATAATATGCTAGACTTCAAGGTGGAATTAGAAGATGAAATCTTGACCTTAAACTCCGAAATACCAATATTACTTAGCTTAAAAAACAATCCAAAATATAAACTTCGTTATCCTAGATATAAGGAATTAAAAAAGGATGTTACAGATAGAATAGATATAATAGACAATAAATATTTATCTATTGCTAATGAAATGATAGGTCTCAAAGGGTCGCCAACTAAGGTAATAAAGGCTGAACCTAAACAGACTATAAATAAAGCAAAAAAAATAGTTAAGTGTGACAATGAAGGAATTGATTATGTATATAATTATTTATTAGAGAGAGGTTTTATAAAAAAATGAATAAAATTTTAATTTGTATTGAAGCTGGAAATACTAAATACTATAAAGATTTAATAAATATCTCCAATAAAATTGATAAGAATAGTGAAATATGGGCTGTTGTCTTTAGTGAAGGAATAGACTTTGAAAACTGTGATATAGACAAGATAATAAAGGTGAAATGCTTACAGTCGGATAGATATAATAATAAAGTAATAGCAGAGTATATAAAAAAAATACATAACAAGGAAAACTTTGATTATGTGCTATTTTCTGCCACAGTTTTAGGAAGAATGATTGCGCCGAGGGTAGCCATGGAATTAAAAACAGGGCTCTGTGCTGATGTTACTGAGATTGAGAAAAATGGTGAAGATATCGTGATGGTAAGACCGGCCTTTGAGGGTAAACTCTACGCTAGCATAATATGTGATAAAAAACCTGTAATGATGTCGGTGAGACCAATGATGTTTAAAGAAGATGAAAAATTCTGTAATACAAGAACTGCTAAGATATATGAAGACAGCATAACTTCAAAAGGTTCGGTAGTTATTAAAGATAAATATAAAAAACCTAAAAGCAAGGACATCAGAACCAGTGATATATTAGTCTCAGGTGGGAGTGGAATTAAAAATCAATTTGAAAAACTATATACTCTAGCTGATAATCTAGAAGGAAATGTTTCAGCTAGTAGATGGCTAGTGGATAGAGGTTATGTAAAGAGGGATATCCAGGTGGGGCAATCTGGAAAGGTAGTAAGTCCTAAACTATATATTGCACTAGGTATTCACGGGACCTCCCAACATGTAGTCGGTCTAAAAAATGTACAACACCTTATATCTGTAAACACAAACAAAAATGCACCTATTTGTTTTATATCAGATATTGTGGTAGAAGGAGATGCAGTAACTTTTATAGAAATGTTAAATAAAAGAATAGAAGAAAATAACTATAATTGTTAGGGTTGATTTTTCCAAAGTTTGTTTCAAAATGACGAGTTTTAAAAAAAGGGATATTTTTATAATGATTATACACCTTTAAATAAAAATCGGGAGTGATTATGTGGAGTATTATATAGTTTTAACAATAGTTTTTTTATTATTAACCTTTGCCTTTAATTTTTGGTTGAATAAAATTGAGGATCAAAATGTTTCCAGTTTAGAAAATAAAAAAAATATGGGGCCGATTCGCCCCAAAATCTCTAAATTTAGAGAAGCTTTTAAAAAAACAAAGGTGAAAGCCATAGAAAATGTAGGGATGAGATTTACAATAATAAAGAGACTGGTTTTTCTATTATGGGTTTTATTATTTGTTGTTGTAATCTTTTTTCCAACTTTTACAAAAACTTCTAAAACTACTATTTCTTTATTAGCTTCCGCATCTACAGTGCTTTTAGGTATTGCATCAAGACAGTTAATTGAAAATATTATCTCTGGAGTCGTCATTACGTTTTCAAAACAATTTAATATCGGAGATACCGTCATGATTGGAGAAACGTATGGAATGGTCGAGGATATAACTATGACTCATTCAGTCATAAAAATATGGGATTCTAAAAGGTATGTTGTCCCCAACAGCGAGATGCTGAGAGAAAAATTTGTTAACTATACATTGATTGAACCCAGCCAGTGGGCAACTATAGAATTTTGGATTTCATATAATGAAGATTTAAATATGATAAAGGAACTGGCCGTTAATATAGCGGATAACTCGCAATTCAAGAAAAAAGATGAGCATCATTCTTATTTCTGGATAATAGAGATGGGAGAAAAAGGGGTTAAATGCTGGATTTCAGCAATGACCGATTCACCAGCAAATGGATGGGATTTTAAAACCGATGTCAGAACAAAACTTTGTTTAAAGTTTTGTGAATTAGGAATCAAACCGCACCTAACCTTCGCCAGTTTAGAGGGAAAGGATATAAAAATACATCCCGGAATAGATTAAGCTGTTTTATAATTCCTAGATTGTCAAATTAAATGCAACAGTGGGTTCTTCCCAGAATACTTCACGGGGAGTTTTCCAACCTAAACATTTCCTTGGGGTAATACTAGTTGCAATCTTTATAATATGTCTCACAAGAAGATATGTTAATTAAATGTTTTGAAATTTTAACAAGGATAAAAAGATGATTTCTGTATTATACAAGTCATCTTTTTTTAATTATTTAATTCTCTAATATACTTGTAAAAGCTATGCTTAGCTACCCCTATAGTTTCAATGACCTCTTTATCCTTGGTATGAATACTCTTATATCCATCCAGCTGATTTTGATACACTTCTCAGTTGATATATGCCTCTTTAAGAAAGATTAACCTTATCTCCTTATCGATGGAGCTCCTCGTATTCATCTATCCCATCTATAGCATTCCTGGACATCCCGCTGACACTATCAAAGATTAATGTATCTCCTGACTTTAATTCTTTCTTTAGTTTTATCCATTTTGGTCTGTTAGCAGTAGTTCCTGTAAAAGTTTCTTCTATAATTGTAGATGCAGTATCATATTTACTTTTTCAAATTTAAAAAACCTATATTTAAAGTGAGTAGACAGGACATGGCAAGTTCTTAAATCAACAAGTAATTTATTGTTCATTTATTTAATACTATTTCAATTTTTGTTTGTGACCCTGGTATTTTTATTGGGTTTGAGACTGTCCGAGGCAATTTAAATAGTTTGAATCTTTCCAATTCCAATAACCCCAGTAAGTGCCGTGCAATTTAATTTCCATTATATTTAGTTTGGTTATTCCCAGTAATTTTTAATTGTTCTTTTTTATCTATGAATATAATAACAATCACAAATATGAATGTGATTAAAAAAGGTGACTTCTGTAGAATATAGAAATCACCTTTTATCAATATTATGCTTTTATTTTTCATTTATATAGTTTCTGATTGTTCTTGGTGTTGTTCTTAAAAGAGAAGCAATATTTTCAATAGCTTCATCCTTGGAATAAAGAATTTGAGATAGTTTTCTTTTAACGTCTGTATCCAACTCATTAGGGTTATTGTATCTTGAGGAGTATAAACCTGCTAAATTACTAATTAGTTCGAAATCTTTAGACAAAAACATTTTTTGTCTGCTTTCTTCCTGGATTTGATCTGGATAAGGGAATGGAAATAAAGTTTTTAATTCTTCTTGGAAATTCTCTTCCCAGTTCTCACCAAAAAATATTTTATAATTATTTGGAAGATTTTCTCTACCTAAAATATTATTAACTCTTTGTAAAAATGTAGTATAAGGCTTGGCTTTCATATATATGTATTCCCTAATTTCATTTGGATCTCCTAAGTTCATATTGAGTAGCGTAATAAGATCCTGCTCCATTAATCCAAGTTTGGATAATAAAGACCAATAATTTTTTTCATTCATTGCAGTGCCTCCTTGTATTCTTTATATTATTATATCACAATCATTATTATAAGTAAATTTCTTTTTTAATCTATTTGAAAATCATTTAAAATGGTAATTTTCCTAAAATAATTGTTTTGAAGAGAAATTAAACAGGTTAATTGTTTGACTTTTCCTAAAATTTGATGTAGAATAAAAAAGAGCTTAAAGAATAAATCTTAAGGAGATGAATCTATGAAAAAGAGAGAGTTTTTAAAACTTATGAAATCCTTGGGATTAATTTCTGTGAGAGATACAGGAAAACATTCTATTTATGGTAAAGATGGAAAGATCTTTGCTGTTCCTAGATGTCCTATAATATCGAAAGGGTTAGTGTGGAGTTTAACTAAAAATTTTGAAGTCAAAGGGAGTTGAGTTATAATGAAATATGAAGTTAATAAGATTAGTAGTGGTATTATTTACGGTAATACATATCGTTGTGAAGATGGAAATGGTTTCCAGAGATTTTACCAAGTATACTCTGAATGGGACCTAAATATTAATAATTGGGTTCCGTACACTTGGTTAGTTACTAAAGATATCTATGGCAATATTATTGCGAGGGATAAAATCAACTTTGTTCAATGGTTAGATGGTCTTTTCTATCCTTATATTGTAATTAATGGTCAAATACATTACTTTACGGTTGATACTAAAGGATGCTGGTCGGTACTCTTTGATAATTTCAATTGTTATTGGAATCAAATTAAGATCAATAGCCCTAAAACTATAAAAAAAGAAATTACATATCAGTCTTCACAATCTTATGAGAGTAAGGGAGATATCTTTAATAAAGCAGAAGAAGGAATATTTAATTACTTAACTGAGAAGCAAAATGAATTTGATAATTCTTTTTTTGGAAAAACACTTTTAGACATTAATCACGGTAGAAAAGTTCCTTTTGACCAAGGTATTGTAGCTGGTGCTGAAGTATTAGACTTTATAGGTAAAGGTTATGATACGGTTACAGGAGTTAACTTTTACAAAAACACTATAGAAGAACCAGTAATTGCATTTTGTAAAGTAGGATGCCAAGTAGTCGAAAAAGCAACAAATGTGTTAGATCAACTAGACAGAACTCTGAACGAAAGTAAAGTTTTTAATAATTTTGCCGATGTTGTATCTGGAAGAAAATCGATAAGTAGGGTTATAGATGAAGGGTTCAGAGATTTTAAAAAGATGTTTTAATTGTAATAAAAAATTTTAAGAAGTTAAGTTAAAGTGTGACTTATTTTGTCTGCTTTTGATTATCAGACTAAAAAATTATACTTAGATTAAGGAAGACAGTTATGAAAATAAAATATATAGGTTTTAAAGAAGTTTGTGGAATATATCTTGATTTATGGAAATGTGAAGCTAATACTAGCCTAGAAGAACTTTGTCAATGGTGTGATGGTAATATTTTTAATGATAGAGATGTTTGTAATGTGGAATGTAGGTTAGATGAAAGGATTGTTTATGATGATGATTAGGTAACATATGAGTTAAAATGTATTTTAATGTTACTTTTTATTCTTTCTGTAATATTCAAAAATGAACCCAATAAAATCAAGCTTTAAAGGACACCATTACTTAGTCTTAACCCTGTCAAGTAGACAACAAAATAAAAGCTACCTTTAAAAGGCTTGTTTCCTGTATTCTATAGGACTCAAGCCTTTTAGCTTCAATTGTATTCTTTCTTCATTATAAAATTCCATATATTTATGTATTTCTCTTTTCAAAACTTCTATAGGTATTCCCTCTTTCAATAAATAGATTAATTCAGATTTAAAATGACTAAAAAAACTTTCGATTGGTGCATTATCCCAGCAATTACCTTTTCGCGACATAGATTGCTTGACGTTATGCATTTTTAGAATATCGCAGTATTCTTTTCTAGTGTATTGAAATCCTTGATCTGTATGAATTATACACTCTTTTTTTAGAGGCATTTTTAATATTTTATATATTGTATTCTGAACAAGTTTTATACTATTTCGAAGACTCAAGTCACATGCGATTATTTCATTATTATAAAGGTCTTTGGCAGCATTCATAAATAGAAATTTCTTTTGTCCTAGAGGTATATATGTTATATCCATACATATTTTCTCCAAAGGTTCAGAAGCCTTAAATTTTCTTTTTAAATTATTATCTACAGATTTTCCAGGAATATATTTTCTTAAGTATTTCTTCTTTCTTATGACAGACTTTATTCCCAGTTCTTTCATTAATCTATAAATTCTTTTATGATTAATTTTTATATTAAGTTTTAAATTAGCATAAGCACATAATCTAAGCTTACCATATATCCCCCTGTATTTTTTATGCGCTTCAAGCAAGACTTCTTTTATTCGTAAATCTTCGATATCTTTATTACTTAAAATTATTTTTCTATTTTTCCATTTGTAATATCCACTTTTACTGACTTTAGATAGTGCGCATAATCTGTATATTGGATATTTTGCGCTTAACTCCTCAATAACTTTATATTTATCTCTTGTCTTCACCTCCCAGTTATTTTCTTTAACTTTTTTAAATACTCCACCTCCATTCTTAGGTATTCTACCTCTTCTTCCAAAGATGAAAAATTATTTTTGGTTCTTCTTTTTTTTACTCCTTTAGTCCTCCCTCTATTTTCAGTATCAAAAGCAGTATCACCTAGTTCCTTAAATTTTTTAACCTGCGTTTTAGACTTAATATTCATTTCATTAGCTATAGTTTGATATGAGAACCCATCATTTAAATGTTTTTTAACCGCTTTTAATTTAGTTTCTTTACTATATTTATTATATTTTTCAGACAAAAAAATCCCTCCTAAGCAAACACTTTTAAGCTATTATATCGTAGCTTTTTTTATTGTGTCTACTTAAGAGGGATTATACTATCTTAACCATACCCTTTTTTTTAAGTGTCCTTGACAAAGGGTACAGTTTAAACTACCTTTAAAAAGCTATGACCCTTTTAGAATTTTTTTAGATAATTAAATTACAAGAATTTGAGCTATTAAAACAAATAATCCTTCAGTATTAGGGCTTTTAGGAGCGTCTAAATCAAATGTTTTTAAAACTTCAGGATCATTTGTATCTATACCTTGATTTTTTAAAGCTACTAACATATCAGCAATAAATTTTTCTTTAGCTACAGGGTCTTTTTTTAATTTTACTGTTAAATCTTTTAAATCTTTTGAGTCATTCATTTATGAACCTCCTTTTTGTTAGTACAACTTATGATAAAGCTTTTAGTTTTCTCTTCGCCAATTAATGCGACCATGGAACTTAATAGTGAGTCAATTTCATTAGTTTCATACTTTTCAAATTCTTTTTTTATGTCCTTTGATAACTCACAATTTTTAAAAATTTCACTACACAAACTACACGGATCAATAATTCTATTAGGGTTAGGGAGCTTTTTAAATAAATTATAATTTCTTTCTTCTAAAATATCATATAACTTTGAAAAACCTTGTCTTTTAAGTGTTTTAAATAATAGAGTTCCTTCAGCTTTTAATAAAAGCTCTGAAAGTTTCATGTTATAGGCATTACCTAATATTAAATTAGGAATTGATGTATTAAATGTCGAACAGCATGGATATACGGTACCATCATACCAAACTAACAAATCATAATGATCCCTACTGTAACAAAAACAATTTTCTATAGGCTCATATTTATTTATAGGTAAATCAAGCTTTGATGCTCGACCAACATTTTTGACATATGACGTAATAAGATCTGTATATTTATAATCGATTAATTCAGGAAGAAATTTTTCTGTATTATCTTCAAGAGAAAAGTAAATTCCAGCGACTTGAATATGTAAATTTATTTCTTCTCCAGCTTTTACAATATTAAAAATATTGTTTTTATTTACAAATTTAGCATGTGAAGGGTCATAGCTTACATTTAACGTTTTTAACCCTAAAGACTTAAAATCTTTCAATATTTTTAGAGTAGTGGAAAAATCTTTAGCCCAATATCCAGATGTAGTAATGGTAAAAGGCATATTGTATTCTTTGGCTATGTTACCAAGTATTTTGATTTCTTCTATAAAAAGAAGAACTTCTCCACCTGTGAATGCAATCAAAGAAAATTGTTCTGACTGGCTAGCTTCTTTGATTAATTTTTTTGCAAGATCAATCGACATCTTTTCATTTCGATGAGGGTTACATTCATAGCAACAAAACTCACAAGTTAGTGGGCACCTAAGAGTATAACAGAGACCAAGTGTATTTTTATCATAACCATTCCATTCCATAAATTCTTCTCCTTATAATGTGCGTAAATTCTATTTTTTAAAAAAAAATAATATAATGTTTTAACTTAATTAATATATATGCATCAATTAAGTTAAAACCTTTTTTTAAATTGCAAAATATATATTACTGGTTTCCATTTAAACCAAGGTTTAAGTATAATTTAAACTCTAAGACCTTTCTTCTACTTTTTGGGCTTTGTTGGTAGATGTAATATATCTATACCAAGTCGTTTCACTTTGATCTTTAACATCAAATTTTGAACTCATTTACCTACCTCCTTAATTAAGTTTATATATAATACTTCCTTATTAAATATAGATTGTCAAATAAGTTTAAGTTTTGTTTAAGATGTTGTTAGTTTTATTATTACTGATCTTTAATACAATTTAAAAAAGACAAATAGATTTAGTTTATTTAATTTCCCTTTTAAGGATATTGTAATAAAACTTTACTTCTTATAACATTTGTGATGCTATATTAATAATAACAGAGAGTCAGACAAGAGCTTCATTGGTTGAGAAGCCCTTCAATAGGGTTGAAAGTTAAATGGATTTTAAGAAAAACTTATCTGTATTAAAATTTTACGGAGGTAACACACATGTTAAAAGGAACAGTTAAATGGTTTAATGATGATAAAGGATTTG